>JASHQW010000131.1 GCA_030038875.1 Gammaproteobacteria bacterium
GTGGTGCTGACGGGCAGCCGCGCGCGTTCCCAGGCCGCGAAGCCGCCGTCGAGCACCGCGACGCGGGTGTGGCCGAGCCAGCGCAGCAGCCACCAGAGCCGCGCGGCGTAGGCGCCCGGGCCCTGATCGTAGGCGACGACCTGCGCCCCGGCGTCGATCCCGAAGCGGCCGAAGGTGCGTTCGAGCACGCGTGGGTCCGGCAGGGGATGACGGCCGCTGCGCTCGGTGCGCGGCCCGGACAGATCGCGATCGAGGTGGGCGTAGAGCGCGCCGGGGATGTGCCCGGCGGCGAACGCCTGCGCGCCCCATTCGGGGCGGGAGAGCTCGAAACGGCAGTCGATGATGACCAGATTCTCGTCGTCGAGGTGCGAGGCGAGCTCGGCGACCCCGAGCAGCGTGGTGTACATGAAAGTCCTCCGGCGCAGCCGCGGCCACGCATTTTCGGCGCCGGGCCGTTGTCGTTACAATCCCGGCAGCAGCGGCGCGGGGAGCATTGATGGCAATCGACGTCTATTGGGGCAGCGGCAGTGCCTACTCCTGGCGCGTGCTGCTCGCGCTCGAGTACAAGCGCCTCCCCTATACCGGCCACCTGCTGCAGTTCTCCAAGCAGGAGCACAAGTCGCCGCAGATGCTTGCCATGAATCCGCGCGGCCGGCTGCCGGTGCTCAGGGACGGCGACTATGTGTGCTTCGAGTCGCTGGCGATTCTCTACTACCTCGACGTGAAGTATCCGCAGCCGCCGATCTTCGGCCGTACGCCCGAAGAGGCCGGCGTCATCATGCGGGTCATCTGTGAGTACCAGGCGTACATCGAGCCGCACCTCAACACGATCTGCGGTGGCATCTTCTCGGGCCAGGCGGATCTCTCGGGCGATGAGATCACCAGCGCGATGCACGCGGCCGCGAGCGAAGCGCGCACCATCGAAGGCCGCCTGTCGAAGGGCGACTGGGTGGTGGGCGACGGCTGCTCCGCGGTCGACATGGTGATCTTTCCGGGGATCCAGCTCCTGAAGCGCGCGCTCGAGCGGCCGGAGGCGCGCGAGCTGTCGTCGCGCTTCATGCCGGTGGAAGTCAACTACCCGGCGCTCGGCCGCTGGATGACGCGCATGGCGGCGCTGCCCGGCTACGAACGCACCTATCCGCCTCACTGGAAGTGAGCGCGCGGCGCCGCGGCCCGCGCACGCCGCAGCAGCGCGAATTGAGCCGGGAGGATCCGATTGATACGCTCCGTAGTGGCGGCCGTCGCGTGGCCGTCCACTGTTGGTAAGCCCTCGACATCATGAGCAACGAGCACAAAGTTCACGTCGAATTTCCCGGAAGGATCCTCTTCATCGGTTTCGGCAGTATCGGCCAGGGCGTACTGCCGCTCATTCTGCGGCACATCGGCATTGCGCCCGAACGGATCACCATCGTGACCGCCGAGGACAGGGGCAAAGAGGAGGCTGCGAAGTACGGTATCAAGTTCATCAAGGAACGGCTGACGCGCGAGAACTTCCGCCGCGTGCTCAATCCACTGCTCGGCCGCGGCGATTTCCTCATCAACGTCTCGGTCGAGGTCTCGAGCGTCGCGCTCATCAAGCTGTGCTGGGAGAAGGGCGCGATGTACATCGACACCTGCATCGAGCCCTGGCCGGGCGGCTATACCGACCCGACGGTGCCAGTGGCGCGGCGCACCAACTATGCGCTGCGCGAGGAGGCGCTGGCGCTGCGCCAGGGCAACGAGCGCACCCCGACCGCGGTGCTCACCCACGGCGCCAACCCGGGGCTGGTGTCGCACTTCGTGAAGCAGGCGCTGCTCAACGTCGCCCAGGACACGCAGATCGAGGCGGGCAAGCCCGCGACGCGCGCCGAATGGGGCGAGCTCGCGCGCCGGCTCGGGATCAAGGTGATCCACGTCGCCGAGCGCGATACCCAGATCTCGGCTAAGCCGAAGCTCCCCGGAGAGTTCGTCAACACCTGGTCCATCGACGGCTTCGTGAGCGAGGGCTCGCAGCCGAGCGAGATGGGCTGGGGAACTCACGAGCGCAACTTTCCGCGCGATGGCAAGCGCCATGACTTCGGCTGCCTCGCCGCGATCTATCTCATGCAACCCGGGGCCGGCACGCGCGTGCGCACCTGGACACCGCGCGCCGGCCACTTCCACGGCTTCTGCATCACGCACGGCGAATCGATCTCGATGGCCGACTACTACACGGTGCGCGACGGAGCCCAGGTGGTGTACCGCCCCACGGTGCACTATGCCTACCACCCGTGCGACTCGGCGGTCATGTCGGTGCACGAGCTCGCCGGCCGCAACTACGTGCAGCAGGAGCGCCAGCGGATCCTCATGGACGACATCACCTCAGGGATCGATGAGCTCGGCGTGCTGCTTGCCGGACATCGCCGCAACGCCTACTGGTACGGCTCGCAGCTCTCGATCGGCGAGGCCCGGCAGCTCGCGCCCTACAACAATGCGACGAGTCTGCAGGTGACGGTGGCGGTGCTCTCGGGGGTCATCTGGGCGATGGAGAATCCGAACCAGGGCCTGGTGGAGCCCGACGAGATGGACTTCCGGCGCAATCTCGAGATCTGCATGCCGTACCTGGGCCCGGTGTCCGGGGAATACACCGACTGGACGCCGCTGCACGAGCGCGAGCGGCTCTTCCCCGAGGACGTCGACAAGAGCGACCCTTGGCAGTTCAAGAACGTGCGCGTGCTGTGGTAGATCAGCGCTCGTACTCGATCGACACGATCACGTAGGCACGCGCGCCGCTCGGGGTCTCGACCACGACCTCCTCGTCGAGACAGCGGCGCAGCAACGCTCTGCCGAGGGGTGAGTCCATGCTGATGTACCCCGGCGCCATGTCGAATTCGTCGGGCCCGACGATCCGGTAGCGCGACTGCGTGCCATCTTCGGTCTCGAGCAGTACCCAGGCGCCGAAGAACACCCGGGACGAGTCGGACGGCGGCCGGTCGACCACCACCATACGATCGAGCCGGCGGCGGAGGTACCGCACCCGCCGGTCGATCTCCCGCAGGCGGCGCTTGCCGTAGGTGTATTCGGCGTTCTCCGAGCGATCGCCCTGGGCGGCCGCGGCGGCGACCGCCTGCGTGACCCGTGGCCGCTCGATGCGCCACAGCTCATCGAGCTCCGCGCGCAGGCGCTGCGCGCCCTGTGGGGTGATGAATTTGGACCCCGCAGCCTCTCGCGGGGGCGCGCGTCCCATTGCCGCAAAATCCTGTGAATTATGTCGCAGGCCTTTTTACAGAACTCGGGGGTTCTGTGGAACATCTCACGGACGGGAGCCGCTGAACGCTACTAACCTTTGCATCGTGGCTACCAAGTACTACACGCACTTCGTAACCGGCACCGGCAAGGCGCGCAACGTCCCGGGCAACGAGTGGAGTGGCGTGGTGGAGCTTCGGGAGCCGCTCACGCAGGGGCGCGCCAATCGTGAGCTGCGCTCGCTGCTGGCACAGAGTTTTGACCTGGACACGGACGAGATCCGTATCCTGAATTGGGCTCGATTGCACTGAATCCCCTGGCGGACTTCCTTCCCTTCATCGAAGGTCCGCCCTTCCAGACCCCAGGCCTCAAAACCTGGGGTTTTTTTTTGCCCTTGATCGACGCGGCTTCGGCCCCCATGTGACAATCCGCAGCCCCCGGGCCGGCCGGTCCGGGCGCGTCTTTCGAGGAGAAGCCGATGCGTGCGTGGATGGTGGCGTTGCTTTCGGCCGCGGTGCTGGGGCTGTCTGGCTGCGGTTACAACAAGCTTCAGCAGCAGGACGAGGCCGTGAAGGCCGCCTGGTCCGAGGTCGTCAACCAGTATCAGCGCCGCGCCGATCTCATCCCGAACCTGGTCAACACCGTCAAGGGCTACGCGGCCCAGGAGCAGAAAGTGCTCATCGGTGTGACCGAGGCGCGCGCGCAGGCGAACTCGATCCAGGTGACGCCCGAGGTGCTGAACAACCCCGAGCAGTTCCAGAAGTACCAGGCCGCGCAGGGCCAGCTGACGCAGGCTCTCAGCCGCCTGATGGTGGTAGTGGAGCGCTACCCCGAGCTCAAGTCCGACCAGAACTTCCGCGACCTGCAGTCGCAGCTCGAGGGGACCGAAAACCGCATCACTGTGGCGCGCAACCGCTACATCGAGGCGGTGCAGAGCTACAACGTCACGGTGCGCTCGTTCCCGGTGAACCTCACCGCCAAGATCTTTGACTTCCAGGTGAAGCCCAACTTCACCGTGGCCAACGAGCAGCAGATCGCGACGGCCCCGACGGTCAGCTTCGACACCACCACACCGGCTGTGCCCGGCACTCCCGCGCCGCCCGCTGCGCAGCCGCCCACGAAACAATGACCCGATGACGCGTTCCGCGTCCCGCGCGCACCGCTGGGCGGGGGCCGCGCTGCCGGTGCTGCTCGGTCTCGCCCTCGGTGCTGCGGGCCAGAACCTGCAGCCGATACCGAAGCTGAGTGCACGGGTTACGGACCTCACCGGCACTCTCACCGCGGGGCAGCAGACCGCGCTCGAGCAGAAGCTGGCTTCTTTTGAGGCCGCCAAGGGCTCGCAGCTCGCGGTGCTCATCGTGCCGACGACGCAGCCGGAGGAGATCGAGCAGTATTCGATCCGCGTGGTGGATGAGTGGAAGCTTGGCCGCAAGGGAGTGGATGACGGCGCGCTGCTCATCGTCGCCAAGGACGACCACCGTGTCCGCATCGAGGTCGGGCGCGGCCTCGAGGGCGTGCTCACCGACGCCCTCTCCAATCGCATCCTCGATGAGACCGTGAAGCCCGCTTTCCGTCAGGGGAACTTCTACGGCGGCATCGACGCCGGCCTCGAGCAGATGATGAAGCTCATTCAGGGCGAGCCACTGCCGCCTCCCGAACGGGAATGGCAGCCCGGCCGCCGCGGCCACGGCTCGGGGCTGCTGCTGCCGCTGTTGTTTGCGGTATTCGCCGGCTCGGTGGTGCTGCGCGGGATCTTCGGGCGCACGCTCGGCTCGGTGCTGACGGGAGCGGGAGCGGGGCTTCTTGTATTGATCGCGGGTTACGCGCTCGTGCTGGCGGGCCTCGCCGCACTCGGCGCATTCCTCTTTACGCTGCTCGGTGGTCTGGGGCGCGGCAGTGGCTGGTCGAGCGGCGGCTTCGGCGGAGGCTGGGGCGGATTCGGTGGGGGCCTGGGAGGCGGGCTCGGTGGCGGTTTCGGCGGCGGATTCAGCGGCGGGGGCGGCGGCTTCGCCGGCGGCGGCGCTTCCGGGAGCTGGTAAGGCATGAAGCTCAAGCGCCTTCTCCGCCATCTGCTCACTACTCACTTCAGCACGCGCCGGCGCTTTCCGCCGCCGGTGCGCGCGGCGATCGAGCAGGCCATCAAGGAATGCGAGGCACGCCACGCGGGCGAAATCCGCTTCGTGGTGGAGACGGCGTTCGATCTGCCCGAGCTCTGGCACGATCTCGCGCCGCGGCAGCGTGCGCTGCAGCTGTTCGGGCAGCTCGGGGTGTGGGACACCGCGCACAACAACGGCGTGCTGATCTACGTGGATCTCGCCGATCGCGTGGTCGAGATCGTCGCCGATCGCGGCATCGCCGCTCATGTGCCGCAGGCTGAATGGGCGGCGGTGTGCCGCCAGATGGAGCACCATTATCGCGAAGGGCGCTTTCGCGAGGGCTCGGTGGTCGGGGTACTCGGGGTGGGCGCGCTCCTCGGGCGGCATTTCCCTGGCAAGCCGCGAGGCGCCAACGAGCTGCCCGACCAGCCGGTGCTGCTGTAGTGAATTGGCGACGGCCGGGGCGCTTCGACATCGGTCATAATGCCCTACTTATGAATATTGTCCGGGTGCGCGTGGCGCTGGGAGCCCTCGCGTGCTGCTCGCTGCTCGCCGCCTGTTCGTTGTTCGGTCCGCTGCATCGCGGGGCGCCGCCGCCGGCGACGCCGGCGGCTCCGGCTGCGCCGACACTGCCGCCCCCCGTGGCGACCGAGCGCTTCGAGCTCGAGCCTGGCCAGAGCGTCGTGGGCGAGCTGCAGGTAGTCACCGCCGGCAAGGACGACACGCTCACCGACATCGCCCGCCGCTTCAACGTCGGCTACGAGGAGCTGCTGCGCGCCAACCCTAAGGTGGATCCGTGGCTGCCGGGCGAGGGACACGAAATCACCGTGCCGACGCAGTTCATCCTGCCGAACGCTCCGTACAGCGGCGTCGTGATCAACATCGCCGCCATGCGTATCTACTACTTCCCGCCGGTGAAGCGCGGCGAACCCGTCGTGGTGCTGACGCATCCGATCGGCATCGGCAAGGTCGGCTGGCGCACGCCGGAGGGGGTCACCAAGATCTTACGCCGGCAGAAAGATCCCACCTGGCGCGTGCCGGTGTCGGTGCTCAAGGAGCACCACGACAACGGCGAGGATCTCGACCCGGTGATCGGTCCGGGCCCGGACAACCCGCTCGGCAAGTACGCTTTCTACCTGCAGTGGCCGAGCTATCTGATCCACGGCACCAACAAGCCCGCCGGAGTCGGGTTGCGCTCGAGTCATGGCTGCATCCGCCTCTACCCCGAGGACATCGAGCAGTTCTTCAACATGATCCCGGTTGGAACCGAGGTGCGCGTGGTAAATCAGCCGTTCCTGTTCGGCTGGGGCAACGGGCGGCTCTACCTGCAGCCGCTCGATGTGCTCGAGGACGATGAGCGCGATTGGAACAAGGCGCAGCGCAAGCTCCTGGGTAAGTCGCTGTCGGCCGCGCTGCAGCAGCAGCTGAAGACGCACCACCAGCAGATCGACTGGAGCCTGGTCGCCTCGCTCACGCACGAGCCGCGCGGGGTCCCCGTGCCGGTCTCCACCGCCGATGCGAGTCTCGAGCAGGTGCTCGCTGCTGCACCGCGAGTGCAGAACGTGCTACCGCAGGGATCCACCTGGGACGGCACCACAGATCTTCCGATGGACGAGGTGTCCTTCAAGCAGATGTTCTCGGAGATCGAGCCGGGCGGCGCCGCACCGGGCGCTGCCGCCCCGGCCGCTGCCGCTCCCAATCCCGCCGGCGCGGCCGGCGGCAAGACTCCGCTGCCCGTTCCCAAGGACGGCAGCTGATGGCGGGCGAGCCGCCACGGCGCGCGCACTTCGGGTCAGAGTCGCAACGCCCTGCTCTCTCGCAGTGGCTGCAACTGATGCTGGCAGAGATCGGCGCCAAACGCGAAGCACTCGAGCGCGCCCGCGCCGAGGAAGCGCAGCGCCGGACGGAGCGCGCCGCTGCGCCCGCCGAGTCCCCGCGCGGCGCACCACGGCGTTAAGTCGCAACACGCCGAGATTGTGCCTACGGCGGTGAGCCGCTGTGCTAGAGTCCTGCGGGCACGATACCAAGAGGCGTCGAGTGGCCAACAGCCTTAGCTCAGGCGCACAACTCGCCCAACCAAGCCGTGACTTTCACGCCATCGACGGCGTAGCGACCGGGGTCGCCGCTTTCGTCGGCCGCACGCTCAAGGGTCCGGTCTCGCGGCCGCTCACCGTAAAGAGCTTCTCCGAGTTCCAACAGCACTTCGGCGGGTTGTGGCAACCGTCGACGCTGTCGTACGCCGTGGAGCAGTTTTTCGAGAACGGCGGCCGCGAGGCGCGCATCGTGCGGGTCGTCAACGGCGCGCGTCCTCCGACCCTGAGTCTCCCGGCCGGCGGCGGCACGCTCACGCTGGTGGCACTCAACCCCGGCTCGCGTGAGTATCTGCGCGCATCGGTCGACTACGACGGCCTTTCGGCCCTCGAGACCGACCGCTTCAACCTGGTAGTGCAGCGGGTGCGCACCGCCGGCTCGGAGCTGGTGGAGGACCAGGAGATCTACCGGCGGGTATCGGTCGCACCGGGCTCCGGGCGCTTCGTCAGCGACGTGCTGCTGCAATCGAGCCTGGTGCGCGTGCAGGGCGCCGTCCCCGAGCGTCGTCCGGACCGCTCGGCCGGCGCACCCGGCGGCGTTGCGGTCGGCTACACGCTCTCCAATCCCGACGGCGATGACGGAGCCCAACTCACCGACTACGACGTGATCGGCTCGCGCGCGCGCGGCACCGGCTTGTCTGCGCTCGAGGGCGCCGAGCGGTTCAACCTCCTGTGCATCCCGCCGCTCGGCCGCGAGCAGGACGTGGGACTGTCGACGCTACTGGTCGCCGCGCGTGTTTGCCGTGCGCGCTGCGCGCTGCTGATCGTCGATCCGCCCGCCTCATGGACCAGCGCTCCCGCGGCGCTCGCGGCGCTGCGCACCTGGCCGTTCCGCAGCGACTGCGCCGTGATGTATTACCCGCGCATTCAGGCCTTCGACCGGCTGCGCGGGCGCGTCGAGATCTTCGCATCCAGCGCCGCAGCGGCCGGGATGATTGCGCGCTCGGATGAGAGCTGGCCGGTGTGGACCGCCGCCGAGCCCGAGGAGGCGCCGCTGCGCCCGGGGCTGCGGCCGGCCGTGAGCGTCTCCGACGCGGATCGCCTGCGCCTTACGCAGGCGGGCGTCAACACGCTGCTCGCCGTGCGCGCCGCCGCGCGCGCCGGCCTCGGTGCGCGCACGCTCGCCGCGGGGGGCAGCGGCACCTCGGATTGGCGTTACCTGTCGGCGCGCCGCCTGGCGCTCTACATCGCCGCCAGCATCGAGCAGGGCACGCGCTGGGTGGTGCTCGAGCACAACGGGCCGGCAACCTGGGCGCACGCCCGGGCCCGCGCCGAGGAATTCCTCGAGTCGCTCGCCGCGCAGGGCGCCTTCGCCGGCGCCACGGCGCGCGACAGCCACTTCGTGATCTGCGACGAGCGCGTCAACGGCGAGCAGAGCGTCGCCGAGGGCAAGTTCAATCTGCTGTTCGGATTTGCCACGACCAGGGCGGGCGAGTTCGACACCTGGCTGGTCACACATCGGCCCGGCACGAGCCGTGTGCGCCCGGTGTCGGTCAACCGCTTGGCCACCTCGCAGCAGCGGGTCGAGTGGGAGATTCAGACCTCGATATTGCGCGGGGGTATTCGCGGTTAGAGCCGACACGCGCCGGATAAGCGCCTGCGCGTCGCAACTTACGGACGCGGTGGCTTGTGGACTTGGACATGCAGCAGGCTGTCGGGCGGTGCCCGGTAAGCCTTCCAGACGATCCGCTCCATCCAGTCGTATGCCTGCTTGAGACCCTCGCGCCGAAGGGTATAAAGGCGCAGTCGGCCCTCTTTCCGGCTGAGCAGCAGGCCGCATTCCTCGAGGACTTTGAGGTGATGGATCACGGTCGGTTGCGAAACCGTAAAAATCTCAGCGAACTCGCCGAAACTCACGTCGCCGTCCAGCAGAGCCTCCACGTACCAGAGCCGCCTCGGGTCGGCGAGCGCGCGGAACACAGGACAGAGGTGCTCGTTGAACACCCGTCGAGCGTATGTGGTACCCGAAAAGGACTCAATCCCGCAATAGTTCGAGAAGTGTCTAACTTTGGCTTCTTGAGGCCCTCTGCAGGCGTCGGAGCGGGTAACTTAGATGAGTTTCGAACAATTGCGCCCGGAGAGCATTTCCGGGGATCACCACACGCAGACCGCGATCCCCGAAACGCCACTGCTCCGGCAGCGTCAGCCGGCTGGTGCGCCGAAGCCGCCGCCGCCCGGCGTGAGGATGGTGAGCTCGTCTCCCGGGGCCACGTCGAAGCGCGCGGTGGCCCCGAGCGTCTCGACCGCACCCGCCGCGCGGCGGATGTGCGCCTCGCCGCGCGCACCCGGCTGGCCGCCGGCTAGCCCGAAGGGCGCAATGCGGCGGTGGTTGGCGAGCAGCGCTCCGGAGAAGGGGGCGCGAAACTCGATCCGCCGCACCACGCCGTCGCCACCGTGATGACGGCCGGCGCCCCCGGAGCCGCGCCGGATCGCGAACTCGCGCACCAGCACCGGGAACTTCGACTCGAGGATCTCGGGATCGGTGAGCCGCGAGTTGGTCATGTGAGTGTGCACCGCGTCGCAGCCGTCGAAGTCCGGCCCGGCGCCGGCTCCGCCGGCGATGGTCTCGTAGTACTGCAGCTGCTCGTCGCCGAACGTCAGGTTGTTCATCGTGCCCTGCGAGGCCGCGAGTACGCCGAGCGCGCCGTACAGGGCGTCGACGATGCACTGCGAAGTCTCGACGTTGCCGGCCGCCACGGCGGCGGGCGGCCGCGGATCGAGCATCGAGCCCGGCGGGATGACGATCTCGAGCGGCTCGAGGCAGCCTTCGTTCAGCGGAATCGGCCGCTCGATCAGCGTGCGGAACACGTACAGCACCGCTGCCAGGCACACCGCGCGCGGCGCGTTGAAGTTGTGCGCACCCTGCGCCGAGGTGCCGGTGAAATCGACGCGCGCGCGGCGTGTGGCGCGGTCGATGTCGATGCGCACTGCGATCACCTGCCCGCCGTCCATCTCGTAGCGGAATTCCCCGCTCAGCTGCTCCACGATGGCGTTGCGTACCGAGAGCGCCGCGTTGTCCTGGACCTCGCGCATGCGCTCGTGCAGGCTCGCGAGCCCGTAGCGCGCGACGGCGCGGCGAACTTCCGCGATGCCGCGCGCGTTGGCGGCGAGCTGGGCGCGCAGGTCGGCGAGATTCTGCTCGGGTGAGCGGGCCGGCCAGCGGCCAGCGGCGAGTGCGGCGCGCAGCTCACGCTCCCGCAGCCTCGAGCCGCTCACCAGGTGGAAGCACTCGAAGAGCGCTCCTTCCTCTTCTATGATGCAGCTGAAGGGCGGCATCGAGCCGGGGGTCATCCCGCCGATGTCGGCGTGATGGGCGCGCGAGGCGACGAAGAAATCGGGCCGTTCCTGCCCGCCGATGAACACCGGTGTGACGACTGTCATGTCGGGCAGGTGGGTGCCGCCGTGGTAGGGGCTGTTGAGGAGCCAGGCATCGCCGGGTGCGAGTTTTCCGCCCCGGGCCTCGATGACGGCGCGTACGCTCGCGCCCATCGAGCCCAGGTGCACCGGCATGTGCGGCGCATTGGCGACCAGCCCGCCGCGCGAGTCGAACAGGGCACAGGAGTAGTCGAGCCGCTCGCGGATATTGACCGACTGGGCCGTCGCCTTGAGCACCTCGCCCATCTGCTCGGCGATATGCATGAAGAGGTTGTTGGAGATCTCGATCCGCGCGGGGTCGGCGGCCGCCGCTGAGCGCGCCTCCGGCGCCGCCGGGTCGGACTCGAGCAGGAGCTCGCCGCCGGGCAGCAGCCGGGCGCGCCAGCCGCTCTCCAGCACCACGGTGCTGTGCGGCTCGACGATGAGCGCGGGCCCCGTGAGCGTGCCGTCGAGCTCGCTCATCGACACCAGCGGCACCTCGCGCCAGCCGTCGAACCAGGCGCGCACCGTACCGGGCAGCGTCGCGGCGGCCCGCGGCGCCGGCATGACGAGCTGCGCCGCATCGAGCGATGCCAGGCGCGCCTCGGCGCGCAATGCCTCGATCACGACATGCAGGGTGTGCGCGGCGAAGCCGAAGCGCCGCAGATGCTCGGCGTGGAAGCGCTCGCGCACTG
>JASHQW010000132.1 GCA_030038875.1 Gammaproteobacteria bacterium
CTGGTCGTGCGCGGCGAGATGGATCTCATCGTCTTCGACGACGCGCGCCGGGTCACGGCCCGCTACGCCTTCGGCGCGGGCGCGGGCAACCTCGCCTACGAGAATGGCCCGGGAATCTGGCATACGGTGGTCGTCAAGGCCGACGCCACCGCGTTCCTCGAGGTCAAGCAGGGCCCTTACGATCCCAAAACCGCGTCCGAGTTCGCCGCCTGGGCCCCGGCCGAGGGGGACCCGGGCGTCGCGCGCTTCCTCGAATGGGCACGGCACGCCGAGCCGGGAGAGACGGCGCCCGCGCGAGCATCGTGACAGGGCGAGGCGCAAAGCGCCGAGCGGGCGCACAGGGGCGAGGCCCGAAGGGCCGAGCGGGCGGCCAGGATGGCCGCCCAGGGCTTGCGCGCAGCAGGACAGCGCAGCGCAATGTCCGATGCGAGCCTCAGACTACCGTCCGAGAAAGCCCTCGAGATCCTTGCCGCTGATGATCGTCTCGAGGTAGCTGAAGGTCCCGGAATCCTTCACTTCGCGGCCCGCGGCGTACAGCCCGGTGATCGCAGCGCGATAGAGCGAGGTCGACAGGCTGATGCGCCTCACCCCGGCGGCGGCGAGCTCCGCCACGCTGAACGAGCGGCCGCGGATGCCAACCATGAAGTTGACCGGCTTCTTCACCGCGCTGCAAACCGTGCGCACCGCGGCGAGGTCCGGGAGCCCCGGAGCGAACAGCACGTCCGCACCGGCGCGCTCGAAGGCCTGCAGCCGCCGCACCGTATCGTCGAGGTCGGGACGGCCGTGAAAATAGTTCTCGGTACGCGCGGTGAGCGTGAACGGGAAAGGGAGCTTGCGGGCAGCTTCGACCGCAGCCGTGACGCGCTCGATCGCGAGCTCGAAGTCATAGATGGGTGCGCGCGGATCGCCGCTCGCATCTTCGATCGACCCGCCCACGAGTCCCACCGCCGCCGCCTCGCGGATGGTCTCGGCCACCACCTCCGGCGCGTCGCCGAAACCCTGCTCGAGGTCGGCAGAGACCGGCAGGGCGCAGGCGCCGACGATGACCTGTGCGTGCGCCAGCGCCTCAGCGCGTGTGATCTGCCCGTCGACCCTGCCCAGCGTGTTCGCGCACGCCGAGCTCGAAGTGGCGAGCGCCTCGAACTCGAGTCCCGCCATGACGCACGCGGAGGCGCCGTCCCAGACGTTGGGAAGCACAAAGGCACCGGCGCGCTGGTGGAGCGCGCGGAAGCGCTGGGCCTTGTCCGACTGCGCGATGTTCACGGAATTTCCCCTCACGGCTACGATGGTCGCCCAATCCCGTGCCATGTTAGGCGTGCCGATGCGCAATAGGTACACCCCGATGCTTCGAGCCTTGCTGCTGGCGCTGCTCGCCCCGCTCGCCGTCGCGCAGCCCGTGTGCGAGCGCGGCGCGGCGGGTGAAGCGGCGCGGGCGCGCCTCGCGCGCGCCATGGCGCAGGGGCGCTTCGTCGCCTACGAGCCCACGTCGCTGCAGGTCGTGGACGGCCGCACGCACGACGCCGACCCGGA
The DNA here is from genome assembly GCA_030038875.1 of Gammaproteobacteria bacterium. Classification (GTDB taxonomy): domain Bacteria; phylum Pseudomonadota; class Gammaproteobacteria; order Steroidobacterales; family Steroidobacteraceae; genus 13-2-20CM-66-19. The sequence continues at coordinate 1,531 of JASHQW010000132.1, forward strand.
GAGCATCCGCGCCGATCTCGAGGCGCTGCGCCCACGCTTCGATGCGCTCGTCACCTACGATGCGATCCACGGCGCGCAGGCGATCCCGACCATCGCCGCGGCCCTCAAGTTTCGGGCGCTGGTCGTCGGCGTGTGGGATCCGGCCGACCGCGCACAGCTCGACGCGGCGCTCGCCGCCGCGCGCGCCTTTCCACAGCTGATCGTCGGGCTGTCGCTCGGCAACGAGTCGATCTTCGCCCGGCGCACGACTGTCGCGCGCCTCGCCGCGGCGACGGCGGCGGCGCGCGCCCGCGCTCCCTCGCTCGCGCTCTCGACGACCGAGCCTTTCCACCTCTACGAAGATCCCGAGGCCGCGCCACTCCTCGGCGCCATGGATTTTCTGCTCGTCAATGTGCACCCGATCTTTCAGCCGTGGTTCCGCGGCGCGACAGATGCCACCTCGGCGCAATTCGTGGTGAATGTGGTCGCCGATCTCGCGCAACGCTTCTGTGGCCCGATCCTGGTGAAGGAAACGGGCGTCCCGACCGCTCCGGCGAGCGCCGGCTACACCCCCGAGCGGCAGGCCGCCTTCTACGCGGAGCTCCGCCAGCGCCTGCCCGCATCTTCCGCGCGTGCGTTCGCCTATTTCTCGGCCTTCGATGCGCCGTGGCGTGCGCACGATGCCGGGCCGGTGGCTGGCGCGTTGAGTGGACCCGAGGAAGCGTACTGGGGCCTGTACGACGAGGAGCGGCGGCCGAAGCCCGCGGCGCTCGCGCTGCCGCCGCTGCCGGGGCGCTGAGGACGCTGCTGCCTCACGCCGGCTTGTGGCACACGGCCTCGATGTTGTTGCCGTCCGGATCGAGGACAAAGGCACCGTAGTAGCTTGCGTGATAGTGAGGTCTGAGACCCGGGCCGCCGTTGTCCCTGCCTCCTGCCTTGAGTGCTACCCGGTGGAACGTGTCGACCTGCGCGCGGTTTTCTGCCGTGAATGCGATGTGCACGCCCGAGCTCGGCGGCCCATGATCGCCAATCCAGAAGAACGGCTTGCCTGCCGCGCCGAATCCGGCGTGCGCTCCTGCGCCCGTTTGTGCGGCCGTGACCTCCATGAGCAGCTCGATGCCGAGCGTCCGCAAGGCCGCCGCATAAAAGGCCTTGGATCTGGCCAGATCCGAGACTGCCAAACCGGTATGGTCGATCATCTGGTCCTCAGTGTACGGCGAGCTCCACCTTCACGGTGTCGCCGGTATCGGGCTTCGGCGCGGCGTTGACGATGAACACGCGCGCAGGATCGACCTGACCGCCTGAGAGCAGCGCATTCTGGATGGCGCTGGCGCGTGCCCGCCCGAGCTGCTCGAGGTCGGAGTCGGGCACCTGGATGTGGGCGAGGAGCGCGGCCTCGAGATCGGCCATCGCTGCATCGTACGGCGCGGATTCGCCCTTCTTCGCCGCCTGTGCTGCCACCGCCGAGGGGGGCAGGGTCGCGTCCTTGCCGAGATCCGACCGCAACTGCTCGACGAGCAGCTGGAAGTGTGTCGCCGGATCCGCCAGCGCAAGCTCCGCGGCCTGTTCCGGATGCTTGCGCCCCTGACGGCTGGTCTCGGCCCGCACGGCGAGCTGCCGCGTGAGCTGCGCTCGCGCCATCTGTGGCCGATCGAGACCCGCGGAAGCGACGATCGGCACATCGAGCTTGAGCTGCGGACGCTCGGTGAGCGCCTTGGTGAGCCCCGCCAGCTGGCTCTGCATCGGCGGGGTGAGCTCGGCGCTGCCGGCGGCGAACTCGACGATGTTCGGGTGCTCGCCGCCGCCGAAGAGGTGCCCGAGGAGCGCGAACGGCGCGGTGGCGGCCTTTACGATGAGATTGACGAACATCTTCCAGATGATCGGCCCGATCCTGAAACTGGGATCATCGAGCGAGCCCGTCATGGGCAGCCCCAGGTCGATTACGCCGTTGCGGTCCTTGAGCAGTGCCACCGCGATCTTCAGCGGCAGATGCATGGCTTCGGGGCTCTCGACCCGGTCCCCGAGCTCGAGCTGATCGACGACGAAGTGCTGGGAGGCGTTGAGCTGGCGCTGCTCGATCTTGTACGACACATCGACAGAGAGCTTGCCCTTGTCGATTTTGTAGCCGACGAAGTAGCCGGAGTACGGATTGACGATCGTCAGATCGAGATCCTTGAAGCTCAGGGTGACGTCGGTGTAGAGCGCCGCCGACAGGAGGTTCGCCTCGCCCGCAATGTGTAGCGGCGAGTAGCTCGCCAGCTTGCCGTCGAGCTGCACCCGGGCACGCGAGTTGGGATCCGAAGACAAGCCGGTGACCGCACCGTTGAGCGCCCGCATGCCGAGCGCAAAGCTCGGCTTGATCCACAGGTCGGTGTAATCCGCCGAGCCGTTGACCATGCGCACGGCGCCGATCGAGACCGGGAAGGGAGTCAGCGGGGCTGCGGCAACCGCAGCGGCAGGCGCCGCTGCATGCTTGCCCCTGCGGGCTCTCGCCTTGGGAGCGGCCGCTGCATCCGGCGCAGGCGCTGCAACGTCCGCGGTGCTCGCGGCGTTTGCCACGGCAGGAGCAGGTTCGGCAGCGGGCGCGGCGCCCGCGTTGGGCGCGGCCGGCGCAGGCTTCGCCCCTGGGGGTGTCAGCACCTGCTTGATGTTCACGCTGCGGTCGGGCGCAATGATCATGCGCACGTAGGGCTCGAGCGCCGTCACGCTCCCGATGCGCAGGCTCGCCGGCTGCGAGCGGTAGCTGACATCCGCGATACGCAGGTCCCTCCAGCGGATGAAGTCCTTGCGCAGCGCGTTGTCGACGGTACTCAGGTCGGAGACGCGCGTGTCGCCCTTCACGCCGAGGAACCCGTCGGCGTGCCGCTCGAAGTCGACGCGCGCGCCGAGCTCGCCCTTGAGCAGCGTCATCGAGGTGTACTTCGCCAGCAGCGGCTGCAGCGCCGGGAGCCCGAGGTGCTCGGCCTCGACGTGCGCCGTGACGGCCCCGGAGCGCGGCGCCACCTTCGACTGGGCGGTGAGCTTGCCGGAGGTGTTGACGGCCGTATCGAGCTGGATGTCGAGCGTGTCGTCAGGCGCCAGATTGAATCCCCCGACATGCACGTTGAGAGGCTCCAGCACCACGACCGCTGCCGGCTTTACCTGCCGATCCTCGGCCGACACCTTGAAGCCGGTCACCGATAGATCGGGCACCGAAACTGTCCAGGCGGACGCCGCCGAAGCCGGCGCCGGCGCCGCCGCGGCGGGAGGCGCTCCGCCTGCAACCGCCGCACCGGCAGGAGCCGCGGCTCCCGCGGCCGGAGCCGCGCCGATCAGATCGAGCAGATTGAGGCGTCCCTGCTCGTCGAGCCAGGCCCGGATATCACCGCCTGAGAGCTGCACCTTGGCGACCTCGACGGCGCGGCGGCCGAGATCGAGCCGCGTCTCATCGACCTCGATGCGCGCGAGGGAGACGTAGTCGGCATCTGCGCCGTGCGGCTTCACTCCGAGGCTGGTCACGGTCGCGCTGTGCACGTTGACCCTGACCTCGATCGGACCGGCGGCGGCCGCGCCCACTTCGTAGTCGCCGTTCAGAGCGATGACCCCCGAATCGATCTCGAACGGCAGGCTCGCCGACAGGTAGCTCCACAGGGTGCGCGCCTTGAGATCCGTGATCGCGAATCTGCCCCGGGAGGAAAGCGGCGCCAGGCGCACCGTGCCGCTCCAGTCGAGCCGCTCGCCCTGCGGGGAGGCGGCCGCCAGCGTGTAGGCATCGCCGGTCGCCGCCGTCGTGCTGAAGTCGCGCAGCTCGAAGGCAATCGGCTTGAAGTCGGCGCGGAACGGCGTCGCGCGCGTGCGGTCCTCGAACGTCGTACCGCCATCGATCACGGCCAGGCGGCCGATGTAGAGCCGCACCGGCCCCGTTTTCTTCTGCTGCTGCCCGGGCGGCGGCGGGGGAAAGCCCTGACCGAGGTCAGCCAGGTTGAGCGCGCCGCCGGGGCGCATCACTGCCCGCACATACGGGCGCTCGAGCAGGATCTCGCTGAAGCTCGGTCCGAGACGCCACAGGCTCGCCAGCTGCAACCCGACGTGCAAGCGGTCGAACGAGATCATCGTCTGCCCGTCGGCGTCCGGCAGCGCGACCCCGGTGACGTCGAGGTTCAGCGTGAAGGGGTTGAAGCGGAGGTCCCCGATCGTCAACGCGCGGCCATAGTGGGTGCGCACGAAATCGCTCACTCCCCGGCGCGCGAAGTGCGGCACGGCGAGAAAGCCTGCGGCCGCGTACGCGCCGAGCAGCAGCGCGACCACGGCGAGCACGATGACCTGACGCCGAGAGAGGGCCACGGGCCATCCTAAAGGATCGAATCCCCGAGGCACCATCAGCGTGAATACATAGGCTCGCGCGGCCTCATTTCAAAATCGCCGTGCTTCGCGTACGCTTGCAAGGGTCCGGGGACGATGCGCAGTTACCACAATCATTAACTCGAAGAGGGGCGGCGATGACCCGTAGTCGGCGTAGAAAAATGGCCCGTGATCAGGCACTCGAACAGCGAAGCGCCACGCGTGTGCGTATACCTGTTGCATCCGCGCTACTCGCGGCGGTGCCCGCGGCATACGCCCAAAATGCCCCACCCGCGCAGCCGACCGCCGAAGCGGCGGGCGGCCTGCAGGAGATCGTCGTCACCGCAGAGAAGCGCGTCGAGAACCTGCAGAACGTTCCGATCAGCGTGACGGTGTTCGATTCCACCAAGCTCGATCAGCTGGGCATCGTCAACCTCGATGACTACGTGAAGTACACGCCCAGCATCTCCTACGTGCGGGGTCAGGGCGAAGGCAGCAACGGCGAGCCGGGCGATTCGCACATCTACATCCGCGGCGTGGTGAGCGGCGGCGACGGCAACCACTCCGGCTCGCAGCCGAGCGTCGGCGTATACCTCGACGAGCAGCCGGTTACCACCATCGACGGCACTCCGGACGTCCACATCTACGACGTGCAGCGCATCGAGGTGCTGGAGGGACCACAGGGCACGCTCTTCGGCGCGAGCTCCGAGTCGGGCACGGTGCGCATCATCACCAACAAGCCGGACCCGAGCCACTTCTCCGCCGGCTACGACGTGCAGGGCAACCAGGTGACCGACGGCGGCCCCGGCTGGGAGGCCGAGGGCTTCGTCAACATCCCGCTCGGCTCCAACGCAGCGGTGCGCCTGGTCGGCTGGGACGAGCACGACGCCGGCTACATCAGCAACGTGGCCGGCAGCAACCCGAGTGCCTGCATCGAGAATGGCGTGCGCACCTTTCCGACCTGGGCCGGCCAGGTACCCTCGCCCACCTCCTGCCCGACGGTGGCGCCGATCGGCGCAGGCTCGATCAGCAACGCGAGCTCGGTGGCGGCCAACTACAACACGGTGGACATCCGCGGCGGCCGCGCTGCGCTCAAGATCGACCTCGGCGACAACTGGACGGTGACGCCGGCCGTGATGGCGCAGAACACGCAGACCGAGGGCTTCTTCGCCTACGACCCCGGGGTGGGCGACCTGGAGGTCGTGCACTTCGGACCCGAGGACAGCAGCGACTCCTGGTACCAGGCCGCGCTCACCGTCGAGGGCAAGGTCAGCAACTTCGACATCGTCTACGCGGGCGGCTACTTCAAGCGCGAAACCGCCTCGATCGGCGAGTACAGCGACTACTCTGTGTTCTACGACCGCGTCTACGGATCGGGCGCCCACTGGGTTGGCAACAGCGGCAACCCGATCATGCCGCAGGAGTTCGTCGACGGCGGCGGGTACTTCGAAAAGTGGAGTCACGAGCTGCGCGTCAGCACGCCGGAGAATGAGCCGCTGCAGGCGACCGTGGGTCTGTTCATCGAGCGGCAGCTGCACAACATCTGGCAGCTGTACACCATGCCCGGCTACGGCTACAGCAACGTCGGCATCGGCAATCCCAATGGCTTCGCCACCGCGCTGTCGATCCCGAACTTCCCGGACGCGATCTGGCTGACCGACGAGCAGCGCGTCGACCGCGACCAGGCGGCCTTCGCCCAGGTGGTGTGGAACATCACATCGCAGTGGGCCCTCACCGGCGGACTGCGCTACTACAAGTACGACAACTCGCTTTCAGGCTTCTTCGGCTACTCGGCCAACTACGACGCGGTCCTCGGGACGAACACCGGTATGCTGCAGTGCTTCGCGCCCGCGATCCCGGCCGGCATCCCGGGCGCACCCTGCCAGAACCTCAACCAGGAGGTGAGCAACACGGGCACCGTGCCGCGGGTCAACCTGACCTACAAGCCCTCAGCCGACGCGATGCTGTATGCCACCTACTCCAAGGGCTACCGGCCTGGCGGCGTGAACCGCGTCATTGGTGCGCAACCCTACGCGGCTGACTACCTCACCAACTACGAGATCGGCTGGAAGACCCAGTGGCTGGATCACCGCGTGCGGTGGAACGGCGCGCTCTTCTGGGAAGACTGGAAGAACTTCCAGTTCTCGTTCCTGGTACCGCCGAGCATCACGGCGATCGCCAACGGCGGCAACGCCCGCATCAAGGGCCTCGAGAACGAGCTCGACTTCGTTCCAACCGACCACCTGTTCTTCAGCACCAATCTCACCCTGCTCGATCCAGTACTGACGCAGAATTACTGCGGCGTATCCGGCGTCACCAGCTGCGCCGGCCAGGTGACGGCGACCTCGCCGTTCCTGCCGGGCGGGGAGTGGATCGGGCCGCTCGCGCCCGCGGGAACCAACCTCCCCGTGGTGCCGAAGTTCAAAGCCAACATCGTTGCGCGCTATACCTGGGGCGCGGTCAACAACATGGCACCGTACGCCCAGGCGGACTACGTCTACCAGACGCAGACCGCACCGCAGCTGCAGGCCGACATCGATGAGATCCTCGGCATGATGCCGGCTTACGGGATCCTCGATTTGTCGGTCGGCGCCAACGTCAACAACTTCAACGTCGAGATGTACTGCGCCAACGCGGGGGACAAGCGCGCGCAGCTGTCGCGTTTTGCCAATACCAACCCGCTCGCCGACAACCAGGTGTACATCCTGCCGGCGACGCCGCGGACCATCGGCATCAAGTTCTCGCAGCGCTTCTGAGCACGCTGCGGTATTGACTCGCTACCGGCTCGCCTCTCACGGGGCGAGCCGGTGTGTGGCCTCTGCCCTCCTCCGGGCAGTGCCGTCAACCAGCGACCGGCTCGATCAGGCTCGCATCGTTCGGCAAGCGCGGATTGTTGACACGGCGGCTGACCTTCCAGCCGACCATGAGCTCGTCCGCATAGGGCTTGAGCGCCGCCCGCGCCTCGAGCTTGCCGCCGGCGAGCCAGGTGTCGTGATCCGCCTCGGCGAGAATCGCCGGCATGCGCTGCTTCTCGTTGTGGATCTCGGCGAGCAGACGGTTGGCGGGCACGGTTATGAGCACGCACGAATGTATCCAGGTCCCGTCGCCGCGCCGCGAGCGGTCCCAGAGCCCGGCGACGCCGAATACCTCGCGGTCGGCGAGCTGCAGAAAAAACTGGTCGCGCGAGCCGTCCTCGTTGACGTGCGGCTCATAGAAGCCGCCCATAACGAAGATGCACCGCTGGTCGCGCTGCCAGGCATCGCGGTAGCTCGGTGCCGACTCCATGCGCTCCACCGTGGCGTTGATGGTGGAGGCCTTGAGCGGCACGCCGCGAGCCCAGAAGGGAATGAGTCCCCAGCGCATCGTCGTCGCGGTGTGCTCGCCGTGATGCCACACCGCGACCGGCACCGGCTCGGTGGGCAGCACGCGGTAGCTGAGCGGATATTCCCAGCGCCCGCGGCGGATACCGAGGGCGCGCTCGGCCTTCGCCGCCTGGGCCAGGATGTACTTACCGCACATGAGCTTGCGCGCGCCGGAGTTGATTCGGACAGTATGGCATGCACTCTAGCACTGGTTGGACGCGCGCCGCGCCGCGTGCTCACACTGCGCCATGCTCCCGTGGAATTCCGTCGAGCGGCTGCGCGATCACTTCGGCGATTACGTGATCGTCGTGACCTGCCGCCACTGCCGGCATTCACGCGAGCTGATGCCGGCATTCCTTGCGCGTCACTGCCGCGCCGGTTGGGACGAGCCGGTCGCTAAGATCATCGCGCGCTTCCGTTGCCGCTGCGGCAAGAAGCTCGTCGAGGTGCATGTGGGCTTCAACAGGAAGCCGCGCGGCTGGGTGAAAAACCCCTCGTGAGCGTTAATGCGGAGCGGCGGCGGCAGCAGCAGCCGCGGGCGGCGGCCCGTGAGCCGCACCGGCTGGCGCGGGCGGTTCACCGGCCCCTGCGTTTGCGGCGGGCCCCCAGAAATCCCGCTCGATGATCCGGTACAGCGCCGCCGTGAAGCGCTCCCCCGAATCGCGCGTCATGTGCGACCACTCGGGAAGATAGTAGCCCTGCAGGTCGGGGCGCAGCTCCGGGTAATCCTCGAAGTGGATTCCCGGGGCGCCGGTCGCCGTCAGCAGCGCGCTCCAGCTGCGTGCGCGCGGGAACTCGCCATTCTCGTAGGCCAGATACGCGCCGGTGCTCGGCATGCGCACGAGCAGCACCCCGACCCCGCGCGCGCGCAGCCTGGCGACCGCCTTGGCGGCACGGTCGATCTGTTCCTTCTCGGTTTTCAGCGCCTCCTCCGGCGTCGGGTCATCGGGCGAGGGCTCGAAGTCCTGCGCCCAGACGCGTCGGGCGAGCGCCCGATAATCCCCATCCGTCGCGACCTTGCTCCACAGGTGAGTGTTGCGGTCTGGCTCGGTCTCCGAAAGCTTGCGCACCCGCAGGAACCATTTCTTGCCCGGCCGTTCCGGCCATGGCTGTCGGGCGAGCACCGTCTGCAGCGCGAAGTCCGGGTCGTTGAAGGCGAAGTACGGCTCGATGAAGCGCATCGACAGCCACTGGCCGATGCGCTGCGAGGGCGACTCTTTTTTCGCGTAGCGCGGCGCGCCCGTGTGCAGTCCGAACCCCGAGAAGAACAGATCGGGTGCGATGCCGAGCAGTACGCGGCCCGTGAAGCGGGGATCGTCCGCGAGGTCCTCGAGGGCGACAAGGGGCGAGGTCCCCTCGAACGACAGTTGAATCGGGCGGTGGCCGTCGAGCCGCTCCCACACCGGAAGCTGTATGTCAAAATACAGCCGCGACGACCCGAGCAGCACCGTGGCCGCGCCCTCGCCTGCATCGATGCGCCGGCGCTGAATCGCCCACAGCCCCTCAGTGTTGGCGACTGCCGGATGGACCCCATATGCGCGCCAGTACACCTCCCAGCCGCCGAGCAGGAGGGCGAAGATGATGAGCGAGCCGAGGAAGATCCGGCCCCAGGGCTGCTCCGGCACCGGACGCACCGGCACCGGCTGCGCAATCCCGGGCCGATCGGCTGCCGTCTGGCGCGCGTAGCGATCCGGCGTGCCCTGGCGCGCGTAACCGCGCGTGAGCGCAAGCGCGCTGTCAGAACTGGAAGTAGATGAAGGCACTGCCGGCCCCCTGAGCGGCGACGATCGCGAACAGCAGCAGCGCCCACACGCCGCACACCACCGCAGCCGGCGCACTTGCGATCACGGATTCCAGGGTGCGCGCGCGCATCAACCAGTGCGTAACCAAGATGCCCCCGACGATCACCGCGACGGTGAGCAGGCTGAAGGTTGGCAGGATCGGCTTGGCGGCGCCGTTCAGCCCGAGCATGCCGCACAGCACGATCCAGGCCTTCTCGAAGGTCTTGGCACGGAAGAACACCCAGGTGAGGTTCACGAGCGCATAGGTGAGGAGCCCGAGCGCCACGAACACGAGGGACCCGGGGCGATAGTTGGCAAAGCGCACTCGCAAAGCGCGCTCGGCCGCGAGATATACGCCGTGCAGCCCACCCCAGGCGACGAAGGTCCAGTTGGCGCCGTGCCACAGTCCGCCGAGCAGCATGGTCGTCATGAGCGCGGCATAGGTGCGGCGCGCGCCGTGGCGATTGCCGCCGAGCGGGATGTAGAGGTAGTCGCGCAGCCACGAGGACAGCGTGATGTGCCAGCGCCGCCAGAAGTCCGAGAAGCCGACCGCTGCATATGGAAAGCGAAAGTTGTCGGGCATGGCGAAGCCGAGGCAGAGCGCCGCACCGATCGCCGTGGTCGAATAGCCGGCGAAGTCGCAGAAGATCTGGCCGCTGAAGGCGAGCGTGCCCGCCCACGCATCCAGGGTCCCCGGGATCCTGTCACCGTCGTAGATGCGCTCGGCGACGTTGGCGAGGAAGCTGTCGGCGAGCACGATCTTGTTGAAGAGTCCGATCGTCATCAGCGCGAGCCCAAAGCGCAGCTGCTCGCCCGTGGCCCGGCGCGGCGTCTCGAACTGCGGCACCAGCTCGGTCGGACGCATGATGGGCCCCGCGACGAGATGCGGAAAGAAGGTCACGAACAGCGCGTAGTCGAGCATGTTGTGCGCCGGCAGTGCGCGCCGCAGGTACACGTCCAGCGTGTAGGACATCGTGGCAAAGGTATAGAAGGAGATGCCGACCGGCAGCACGATGTCGTAGTGCGCCGGGTGGTAGGCGATGCCGAGGGCGGACATCACGGCGGTGAAGTTATCGAGCAGGAACTGGCCGTACTTGAAGTAGCCGAGCATGCCGAGGTTGGCGATCACCGAGAGCAGCATCCATGCGTGGCGCGCAGCCTGGCGGCGTGCCTTGACGAGCCCCTGCGCTGCGTACCAGTCGACGACCGTCGACACCCACAGGAGGATCACGAACGGCGGATTCCACGCCGAATAGAACACATAACTGGCGATCAGCAGGTTGACCTTCTTCGTGGTCCAGCTGAACGGCAGCGAGTGCATGAGCAGCACGCACGCGAAGAACACGATGAACGTGAGAGAGTTGAAGACCATAGAATTGCGGCCCGCTTGGCTTGCGCGGGTCTTGACGTTCTTCGGCTTGACCCCCGGGGCGCCCTGACGGCGCGCGAGGATCATGCCTCAGCCGGGCGAAGCGGCGCAACGGTCCGCACGCCACGCCCGGCGACAAGCCCGGAGCTAAGTCGCCGCGGCGGACGCGGAGGCCTTCATCGACGCCACCCGCCGCTCGATCTCCTCCGGCGGCACGTCCTCGACGTGCGTGGCGATGGTCCAGACATGGCCGAAGGGATCCTCGAGCGTCCCCGAGCGGTCGCCGTAGAACTGGTTCGCGAGCGGCCGCAGCGACTTGGCGCCCGCCTTGAGCGCGCGCGCAAACACCGTATCGACGCTCTCGAGGTAGATCATCAGCCCGACGGTCGAGCCGCCGAGGGAGCGCGGGCCGCAGCAGGTAGTGCCCGGATGCGTGTCCGCGAGCATCACGACGGAGTCGCCGATCCTGATCTCGGCGTGACCCACGCGACCCTTGTCGTCGGTCATGCGAAACAGCTCGGTCGCGCCGAAGGCCTCCTGGTAGAACGCGATTGCGCCGGCGGCGCCGTCCATCATGAGGTATGGAGTCACGCTGTGATATCCGTCCGGAATTGCCTTGGTTGTCATGGCTGCGGGTCTCCCGTCTGAGCTACGCAGGAAGCTTACTCCCGCGAGCATGGCGGGTTAAGGCGGAGGCTTCCGGTACCGGATGCGATAGACGAGCACGAGGCACGCGAGGAACGGGACGCCAAACACCAGCGTGAGCCGAAACGCCCTCGTGAACAGCGTGGTAACCAGCACCGCCGCCATGAGGGCCGCCCCGAGGAGCGTGGTGTAGGGAAAGCCGATCATGCGAAATCGCGGCGGCGGCGCGCCGCTGCGCTCGCGCGCGCGGCGGAAGTAATAGTGCGTGATGAAGATCATCATCCAGGTGAACAGGGCGCCGAAGGACGAGATCGCCACCATGAGGATGAAGGAGCTCTGCGGCGCAATCACGCTGAGCGCGGTGGCGAGCGCGATGCCGAGACTCGAGAGCAGCAGCGAATTGAGCGGCACGCCGCGGGCATTCAGTGCGCCGAAACGCCGCGGGGCATGGCCGGCGCGCGCCAGGCTGAACATCATGCGCGTCGTAATGTAGAGCTGGCTGTTCATGGCCGAGAGCGCGGCGATCAGGATCACGAAGTTGAGAATGCCGGCGGCCGCGGGCACGCCGAGCGCGCGCATCACTTTGACGAAGGGGCTTTCCTCGATGCCGGCCGCCGTCCACGGCACGATCGCCAGCACCAGTGCGAGCGTCAGCAGGTAGAAGAGCACCAGCCGCGCGACCGTCGAGCGGAACGCGCGCACCGCCGCGACTTCGGGGTGGGCGGCCTCCCCGGCCGCGACCGCGATCATCTCGATGCTGAGGTAGCTGAAGATCGCCATGATCACCGCCACCCAGGCGCCCCACAGGCCGTAAGGAAAGGGGCCGCCCTGCAGGAGATAGTTATGAAAGCCGACCCCTGCGGCACTGCCGGCGGCCGCCGGCGCCCGCAGCAGCATGTAGCCCGCCAGCGCGATGAACAGCACGATGGCCGCCACCTTGATGGCGGAGAACCAGTACTCGACGGCGCCGAAGACGTTGACGCTGAGCGCGTTCACCGTAACGAGCAGCGCCGAGAATCCCACGATCCACAGCCATCCGGGCGGCGCGGGAAACCAGAAGTGCATGTAGACCGCCACCGCCGTCACTTCGGTGCCGACCGCGAGCACGATGCAGGTCCAGTAGGCGTAGCGCACCAGGAAGCCGGCCAGCGGCCCGACGTAGTACTCCGCGTAGGCGCCGAACGAGCCCGAGGTGGGGTGCGCAACGGTCATCTCCGCCAGACATCCCATGAGCAGCAGCGCGATCAAGGCGCCGATCGCGTAACTCAACAGCACCGCAGGCCCCGCCAGGCTGATGGCGAAGCCGCTGCCGAGGAAGAGTCCCGTGCCGATCGCGCCGCCGATGGCAATCATGGCGATGCGGCGCGCGCTTAACGTGCGCTTGAGGCCGCGCTCGCGTTCGATGATGCGGCTGAAGTCGTTGTTGTGATCGCGCATCGTGCCCGGTAGCGCTCCGTCCGGCACCGTCAGTAGTTCGCGGCCGCGCGCACCTCGCTCGCCGGCCGGTCGAGGTCGGCGAGCAGCTCGGGCCCCACGATCGCCAACGGCGTCGTGCCGTAGGACAGCAGCCGGTCGTGGAAGTCGTGGAGCGACGCGTCGGCGCCCTTGCGCCGCAGATACTCGGCCAGCAGATTCTCGATCTGCAGCCTCCCGACCGAATACGCGATCACGTAGCCGGGACGGGTAGCGATCCCGGCGACCGCAGCCTCGGCCTGCTCCCGGGTGAAGCCGGTCTCGGCAGCGAAGAACTCCGCGGCGTGCTCGTAGGTCCACTCGCCGCTCGCCAGCTTGGGATCGACGACCGCACGCGCGCCGCGCACCCGCTCCCAGCGCGCGACGGCGAGGCGGGCGTCGAGATCGTCGCCGTAGAGCCCGAGCCGCACGAACATCTCCTCGCCGTAGAAGGCCCAGCCTTCGGCGAATACGCCGCTGAACTGGATGCGCCGTACGAAGTCAGGATGGCGCTTGGCGATCGACAGCTGCATGAAATGTCCGGGCAAGGCTTCGTGCGCCGCGGTGGAGAGAATGCGGTCGCGATCGAAGTCCTCGTTCATGTCGAGCCGTGCGGCCGCCTCCGCCAGCGACTTCGGCGGGGTGATGTAGTAGTAGCCGGTGGTCGACAACGAGAACAACCGCGGCGGATTCATCGATGCGCCGGGCGAGACCGGCTGCAGGAACGCCGGCGTCTCCACGATCTCCATGGTGCCGAGCCAGGCGGGGATCGTGACGATGCCCTGCTCGGTCACGAATTTTCGCAGCTGTGAGATGCAGTCGCGGTAGTAATCAATCAGGGCCGCGCCGCCCGGCGCGAGGCCGCCGCCGCTCGGCGCACCGAGCGCCACGCCGCGCTGCTGCGCCACCTGGCGCAACCAGGCCTCCTCCGCCCAGCCGTGGGCGAGCTCGTCCTGCGCGATACGCTCGACGTCGCTCGAGTCGTAGGGCAACAGCTGCTCCTCCTTCAGCATGCGATCATAGAGGGTGCGGTCCATGGCGTAGTTCTCCGGCCACGAGGCCACGTGTGCCTCGATGTACTGCCGGGTGCGCGCGATCGCGGCGAGTGCGACGTCGCGCGAGCGCAGGAACGCCGTGTACTCCTTGGAGTGGGCTCCAAGCTGGGCGGCCGCGGCCTGCGTGAGCGCGCCCTTGAGAAAATCCGGCGCGCCGGCGAGCTCCCTGGCGCCGACGACGCCATAGAGGTGGCCCGGCGTGGTCGCGAGCCGCTCGGAGGCCGCGATGTAGGCCGGCGCACCCGCGAGACGCCGGGCGATGTCCGCCCAGGCACGCTTCAGGTCAGCTGCGGTGGCCCCCTCCTGGCCGACGACCGGCAGATGCTCGAACTGCACGAACACCACTCTGACAATGCTGTTGGCGCCGTCCGCATAGTCCTTGCGCTCCCTCTGGTAGACCAGCCAGTCGTTGAGGCGCGCGGCGAGGTCGGCGCGCAGCAGCGCGGCATCATCACGGTCCACGAGCGAGGTGTGGGCGTCGAACGCCGCAACGATCGCCCCGAGGCGGCTCTGCCAACTCCTGAGACGCTGCACCTGGGCGGCGCGAAACGCCTCGCTGGGCGCGTGCAGCTCGCCGTCGCGGCCGGGGATACCGAGGAAGGTCGCCGTCATGGGGAATACGGCGGCGGTGGTGTAGGTGATGTCCTGTGCCAGGCTCACCAGTTCCTCGTGCGGCGTCTGCGCCTGCGCCGTGGCGACGGCGAGCGCCGCCGTCGCGGTCAACCCGAGAAGGCGTGCTGCGTTCATGGGCTCCCTGTCGGCGCGCCGGCAGCGCGCAATGCGTGGCGCCGATTATGTTGCGAATGCGGTTCATGATCCAGTCAGAATTCCAACATCATAATTTTCCGCGACCGCTCCCCAACCAATCTCAGGAGGAACTCCAGTGAAATTGAAATCCGCGTCGATGCTGTCCGGTCTGCTGCTGCTCGCGCTGCCCCTGGCCGCGAACGCCGACCTGCCCGGCAAGCACCCCTACTATCTGCACGCGCTCAGCGATCTGCGCACCGCGCGCTGGATGCTCGAGCACCGTCCCGGCGATGCGGCGGTGAGCGGGCAGGAGGATGTCGCGATCACCGAGGTCGACAAGACGATCGGAGAGATCAGGAAGGCGGCGATCGATGACGGCAAGGATATCCACGACCATCCGCAGGTCGACGTGCCCGCCGATCATCCCGGGCGCCTGCACAAGTCGCTCGAGCTGCTGCGCAAGGTCCACTCGGACATCGACCGCGAGGAAGACGATCCGATGACCAGGGGCCTCAAGGATCGCGCCATCCACCATCTGGATGAGGCGATTCGCGCCAACGAGCAGGCGCTCAGGGACGTCGAGAAGGGCCGCTGAGGTTCGGCATGCAAGCCGGTGCGCGCCCGCGCAAGCGGGCGCGCATCCCTTGGCGAAGCGCCGCGCGCGCCTTCAGGGGCGCGAAGTGCGGCGCCGCCGGGCGATGAGCAGCATTGCGCCGCCGAGCAGCGTGAGGCAGTCGCACGCGCCCCCGCCGCCGCTGCCCGGAGGCGCGGTGATCGTCAGCTGCGCTGAGCCCGTGGCACTGGCATCAGCGGCCGAGACCGCCGTGATGGTCACGCTTGCGGGCGACGGCACGCTCGCGGGGGCGGAATAGACTCCCGCCGAGGTGATCGTGCCGACGGTGGCATTGCCCCCCGCGACGCCGTTCACCTCCCAGGTGACCGCCGAGTTGGTGGTGTTCGCGAGCGTCGCAGTCAGGGTGGCGGTCCGGCCTGTCTGAACGCTGTCGCTCGCCGGGCATACGGCAACCGTGACCGCCGGCGCG
Organism: Gammaproteobacteria bacterium; assembly: GCA_030038875.1. Lineage (GTDB taxonomy): Bacteria > Pseudomonadota > Gammaproteobacteria > Steroidobacterales > Steroidobacteraceae > 13-2-20CM-66-19. The sequence continues at coordinate 17,284 of JASHQW010000132.1, forward strand.
GTCGTCGAGCAGGCGCTCTGGCCCGCGGCCGCAGGCGCAGACGTGGTGGCCGACCCGGGCGTGATCACCACGTTGGCCGTGTCGGTGCGGCCGGCATCGTCGGTTACCGTCAACGCCACGGTCCCGACCCCGCAGGAAGGCGCCGTCACGGATGCCTTGGAAGTCGCTGCGCCCGTAATGCTCAGCGTGAGCCCGCCGCTCACCGGGCTCCATTGATAGCTGCTGACGGTGTGACCGTCGGCCGCGCCGCTGCCGCTGCCGTCGAGCGTCACGATCTGGCCGGCCGTCACGCTCGCCGGGACTGCGACGGCGGCGATCGGGCGCAGCGCCGCGGTCAGCGCACCCGGCGCGTTGGCCATGCCGGCGCCGCAGGTCTGGTCGTCGCGGGTGCAGATGCATTCGCTGTTCTGCACGTCATTGGCGCCGGTCGGAACGTGACACATCGGCGGCTGGGCGCCGGTCGCATCGAGAGAGGTCTGCGGGAAAGGCAGCGAGCCCTCCTTCAGCCGCGACATGAGCTGGCAGGAGTTGAGGCTGCTGTTGACCGATGACATGAGCGCGGCGATCCCGGAGACGACCGGCGCGGAGAAGCTCGTGCCGATGTTGTAGGTGCGATATTGCCCCGTGCTGATGCTGCAACCGGTGTAGCTGCCGGTGGTGGGATCGCAATAGTAGAGACCAGTGTAGTCGTTGGCATCGGGCGTGGCCGGGCCCGTGGTGCTCAGGTTCGTCGTGGTGGTCATGGTGTAAACGCAGGCCGACTCGGCGGTCGTGAACGAGTCGCCGCAGTTTCCCGCCGGTGCACCGAGCGCCACCTCGGGACCCAGGCTGCTGTAGCCGACCTTGGTGCCGGCCTGGCGGAGCCCCGCCACGCCGACGACGCCCGGGCAGTTGGCCGGCGCGTCGACCGGGCCGCCTTCGTTGCCGGCCGAGGCGACCACCAGCACCCCGACTGCCGTCAGCTGGCCGACGGCCTCGATGTAGCTCTGTGGACAGCTGCCGGTGCCGCCGAGGCTCATATTGATGATCTTGGCCGGATTCGGGTTGGCCGGTGCGTCGCTTACCGCGATCCCGCCCGCCCACAGCATCCCGGAGATGATGTCGGAATCGAGCCCGCCGCAGGTGCCGACGGAGCGCACCGGCAGAATCAGCGGGCCCCAGGTCAGCCCCGCCACTCCGATGCCATTGTTGGTGGCGGCGCCGAGAATGCCGGCGACGCGCGTGCCGTGCCAGGAGCTCGGTTCTGCGGTCGCCTGGCCGCACTCGTCCGGATCATTGGTGATGTCGGCGCTCGTGACCCAGTCGCCGGGATCCGCCGCGCCCGGCCCCGGGCAGGCGCCGCCGTTCGCGATGAAGGGATCCGAGATGAAGCAGTACCCGGCGAGCAGGCGGCTGGCCAGGTCCGGGTGATCAGGCCGTACCCCCGTATCAATGTCGGCGATGACGAGCGTCGTGCTCCCCGTGGTGGTGGTCCACGCGTCCACAGCATCGACCGCGCTCGGCGTGGCCGCGGCGATCTGCAAGTACCACTGCTGGGCGTAGAGCGGATCGTTCGGCGCGCCGTGGATGTAGCGGCGCTCATCAGGCACCGCGTACTCGACCTCGGGATCGGCGCGCAGCCGTGCCAGGATCGCCGCGGCCGATTCTCCCACCGCCGCCTCGATACGCACGGCGTGGATGAGCGCCGTGATCGGGCGATGCGCCACGAGCCGCAGGCCGTTGCGGGAGGCGAGCGCAACGATGCGCTCCCGCGCGCCGTCTGGCCGGGCCTGAGCGGCAGCCGCGGCCGCAGTGCCGGCACGCAGCTTGATGATGAGCGGCTGCGCCGCTGCGGCCGGTGTGCCGTGCGGATGGGTGCGCACCAGGTTCACCTCGGCAGCGCTCGCGGGCGTGCCGGTCAGCGCGGCGAGCGCGCTGAGGCATATGAGCCAACGCATCGGCACGGCTCCTGAAGAGATATCCATCCGATCCTTTTTAGTGCAAGTCTCCCGAGCGCGAAAGCTGTCGGCTGGCTACGACAACAGGTTCCCAGGCGCCTTTCCGACAGGCCGCCGATTTGCGATGCGCATCACACTCACGAGCCACCCGGCACGCTGCGATTGCTTGCAACGGCCATTGCCCGGCCCGCCCGGGGCGCCGTGGTATTCTCGCGGCCGGCCAGGCTTTAAGGGGGGTTGGCCGTGATCCAGTACTTCAGAATGCTCACCCGGCCGCAGCTGCACGCCTATTTCGCCGCGCTCGGCGGCTGGTCGCTCGATGCGCTCGATTTCTTCGTGTTCGTCTTCTGCCTGAGCGCGATCAGCACCGAGTTTCATACCACCGTGAAGGCGGTGTCCGAGGGCGTCTTCCTCACGCTGGCGTGCCGCCCGCTCGGGGCACTCGCCTTCGGCTGGCTCGCGGAGAAGTACGGACGCAGGCCGGTCCTGATGTTGAATGTCATCAGCTATTCCGTGGTGCAGCTCGCCACGGCGTTTGCACCCGACCTGGCGACGCTGCTGGTGCTGCGCGCAGTGTTCGGCTTCGCCATGGGCGGCGAATGGGGCGTAGGCGCGGCGCTGGCGTTCGAGACACTGCCGGCGAAGGGACGCGGATTCTTCTCCGGGCTGCTGCAGGAAGGATACGTGCTCGGCTACCTGCTGGCGTCGGTGGTGTTCGGGTTGCTTTTCGTGCACGTCGGCTGGCGCGGCATGTTCATCATCAGCTCGGCGTCCGCGCTGCTGGTGCTGTACATCCGTTTCGGTGTCGAGGAGTCCCCGGCCTGGACGGCGGGCAAGGCCCCGCACCGCGCCTCCGCCGCCGAGCTCTGGAGCGCGGTTACCCATTACTTTCCGACTCTCTGTTACCTGGTGCTGCTGATGGCGTGCTTCAACGCCTTCTCCCACGGCTCGCAGGACCTGTATCCAACCTTCCTGCAGAAGCAGCACGGATACCCGCCGAGCGTGACCAGCAGTGTCGTGATCATCATGAACGTCGGCGCATTGTTCGGCGGCATCTGCTTCGGTGCGCTGTCCGAGCGTATCGGCCGCAGACGCGCCATCGTGCTGGCCGCCGCTCTGTCGCTCCCCATGATCCCGTTGTGGGCGTATACGCAGACCGCGGTGACGCTGGCGCTCGGCGCGTTCCTCATGCAGTTCATGGTCCAGGGAGCCTGGGGCATCGTGCCGGCGCATCTCAACGAGCTCTCGCCACCCTCGGTACGCGCCATGCTGCCGGCCTTCGCCTACCAGCTCGGCAACCTCGCGGCATCCAAGATGGCGCCCTTTCAGGCCGGCATCGCCGAAGCGCACGGCAACGACTACGCGCACATCCTCTCGCTGACGATGGCGGTCGTCGCCGTGGCGCTGATCCTGGTCACCTGGTTCGGCCGGGAGGCGCGCGCTGCGGAGCTCAAGGTGGGGTGAGCAGCGCGCGGATGCGGGGATCGTCTAGGTGCTACGGGCGGCGCAGCTGGTACTCCTTCATCTTGCGGTAGAGAGCGCTGCGGGATACGCCGAGCCGCTTGGCCGCTTCGGCGACCCGCCACGCCTCGGCCCGCAGGATCTCCTCGATGTGACGCCTCTCGCGCTCATCGAGCGTGTGTCCGGCCGCCTCGGGCGGCGCGGGGCGGGCGAGCAGCGCCTCGGAATCGAAGCGCAGGTCCCTGCCGTGAAGGCTCGAGCCTTCCGCGAGCAGCACGCTGCGCTCGAGCACGTTGCGTAGCTCGCGGATGTTGCCCGGCCAGGCATAGCCGGTGAGGGCCTCGACCGCATCCGGCGCCAGCGCCATCTCGCGGCCCAGCTCCGCCGCGAAGCTCCTGAGAATGGCCTGCGCCAGGAATACGATGTCCTCGCGGCGCTGGCGCAGGCTCGGGAGGCGCAGCTGCAACGTGCTGATGCGGAAATAGAGGTCGCTGCGGAATTTCTGCGCCTGCACCGCCGCGGCAAGATTCTGGTGGGTGGCGGCAATCAGGCGCACGTCGACCGAGCGGTCGCGAACGCTGCCGAGCCTGCGGAACTGGTGGTCGTCGAGCACCTTGAGGAGCCTGGGCTGGATCGCGAGATCCATGTCGCCGATCTCGTCGAGAAAGAAGGTGCCCTGATGCGCGACCTCGATGAGTCCGGGCTTGCCGGCGGTCGCGCCGGTGAATGCGCCCTTCTCGTGGCCGAACAGCTCCGATTCGAGCAGCTCGCGGCTCAGGCCCGCGCAGTTCAGGTCGACGAACGCCTCGCCGGACCTCGGTCCGTGCCGGTGTATCCACGCCGCCAGCACCCCCTTGCCGGCTCCGGTCTCGCCGTGGATCAACAGCGGACGGTCGCTCGGGGCGATCTTCTCGACCTCGGCCCGCAGTGAGCGGATCGCGGCACTCACGCCGATGAAGGGATCGAAAGCGCCGCGCGAGTCGCGGGCCTCCGAGGCGAGCCGCGCGCGCCGGTTCTTCGAGTTCTCGAAGATCCTCTCCAGCACCACGGCGAGGGTCGAGAGCTGCACCGGCTTGGTGAGGAAATACTCGGCGCCCTCGCGCATCGCCTGCACTGCGAGCTCGATGGTGGCGTGCCCGGTGACCACGATGATGGGAACCGCGTCGTCGAGCTCGCGCAGCCGCGGGATGAGCTCGAGCGCGTTCGCATCGGGCAGCTCGTAGTCGAGCAGCACCGCATCCGGCCGCGCCGCGAGGAAGGCATCGCGCGCCGCCCGCGCGCTGTCGGCTTCGACCACCTCGTGGCCCCTGCCCTGCAGGAACTCGCGCAGCGGCGCGCGGATCTCCCGCTGATCATCGACCACCAGCACCCGCTTGGTCATCGCTAGGAGGCGACGGCGGCGGCGGATGCCGCGTAACGGTCGAGCGCATGGCGCACCGCCTCGAGCAGCTGCTGCGAGGAGTAAGGCTTCTGGATGAAGTCCTGCCCCGCCTGCAGCGCCAGCTCACGTCCGGCCATCTCGCGGCTGTAGCCACTCATGAAAATGACCCGCAAGGCCTCGTCGCTGGTGCGCAGCCGCGCCGCGAGCTCGCGTCCGCTCATGCCCTGCGGCATGACGATGTCGGTCAGCAGCAGCCGGATCTCCTCGCGATGCTCTTCCCAGAGCTTGAGCGCCTCGTCCCCGTTGCCGGCCTGCAGTACCCGGTAACCCGCGCCCTGCAGTGTGGTGGTGATCGCCTCGCAGACGATCGGCTCGTCCTCGACCAGCAGCACGGTCTCGGTGCCGCGCGGCAGTGCGCTGCGTGCGGCGGCCTGCGCGGGCGCAGCCTGCTCGAGGGCCGGCAGAAGAATCTGGAACGTGGTGCCGCGCCCGAGCGCGCTCTGCACCGAGATCGAGCCGCCGTGCTGGCGCACGATGCCGAATACCGTCGCGAGACCGAGCCCCGTGCCCTTGCCCGGCTCCTTGGTCGTGAAGAACGGCTCGAAGATGCGCAGCAGATGCTCCGGCGCGATGCCGACACCGGTGTCGCTCACCTTGAGACACACGTAGCGTCCCGGCGCGGCGTCCGGAATGCTCTGGGCATCGGCCGCCGTGAGCGTCCGCTCCGAGGTCTCGACCAGCAGCTTGCCGCCCGCGGGCATGGCGTCGCGCGCGTTGAGCACCAGGTTCATCAGCACCTGGTCGAGCATGCCGGGATCGGCGTGGGTCAGGAGCTCGCGCGGATGCAGGCTGAGCTGCAGCTGTACGTCCTCGCCGATGATCCTCTGCAGCATCTTCGCGGTGCCGACGATGGCGTCGTTCAGGTTGAGGTCGTGCGGCTGCATCACCTGACGGCGGCTGAAGAGCAGCAGCTGGCGCGTGAGATTCGCGGCGCGCTCGGCAAAGCCGCGCAGCTGGCGCAGCTTTTCGTAGGCCGCCTCGGGCAGTCCTGCCATCATCTCCGCCAGCTCGGTCTGCATCATCATGGCGGCGAGGATGTTGTTGAAATCGTGCGCCACCCCGCCGGCGAGCTGTCCGATCCCCTCCATCTTCTGCGCCTGGCGCAGCTGCTCCTCGAGCAGCCGCCGCTCGGTGATGTCCTCGGTGGTGCCGACGATACGTGTCACCGCGCCGTCGGCGCCGCGCACCGGGAAGGCGCGGTCGCGCACCCAGCGCACCGAGCCGTCGGGGCGCAGCACGCGGAAGGTCTCGTCGTACCTGCCGAGGGCCTGCTGCGTGAGCGCGGCCTGGCGCACCCGCTCACGGTCCTCCGGGTGAATCGCCTCCATCCAGGTGAAGGGCGCGGCGCGCAGGCTCTCGAGCGAGCGCCCCCAGACCTTCTCGTAAGCCGGGCTGATGTACAGCATCTGGCCCTTGGACACATCGGTCATCCAGAACACTTCGTGCATGTTCTCGGCGAGCTGACGAAAGCGCTCCTCGCTCTCGTGCAGGCTGGCCTCGGCCGCCTGGCGCGCCGCCTCGCGGCGGTTAACCTCGAGCGCCAGTCCGATGTTGTCCGCGAGCTCCCCGATCAGCGCGAGCTCCTCGATGTCGAAGAAGTCCGGCTCGCCGGCGTACAGGTTGATGACCCCGACCACCTTGCCCTCGACCTTGAGGGCGGCGACGCCCGAGGAACGGTAGCCGCGCTTGAGCGCCTCGCGCCGCCAGGGGGCGAAGCGCGGATCCGTCGCGATGTCGTTGCAGTTGGTGCAGGCACCCGAGAGATAGCAGCGCCCTGCCGGTCCGCCCGCCTGCGTGGCATCCCGCAGATCGATGTTGACGTGCTCGAGATAACCGTCGATCACACCGGCGGCGACGACGGGGCGCAGCCACCGGCCGCTCTCGTCCGGAAGCCCGACCCACGCGCCGCGGAACCTGCCCTTGTCCACCGCGATGCGACAGGCCGCCGCGAAGATCCGCTGCGGGTCCTTCTCGCGCATCATCATGCCGTTGACGTCGCTCAACATGGCGTACATGCGATTCAGCTGCTGCACCCGCAGCTCCGCCTTCTTGCGCTGGGTCGTGTCCTGCAGCAGGGTACAGAGGTAGTCGACGCTGCCATCGCTCTTGCGCACACAGCCCGCCGCGATGCTGGCCCAGATGATCTGGCCGTCCTTGCGGATATAACGCTTCTCGAGTGAATAACTGTCGACCTCCCCGGCCAGCATGCGCGAGAACTGCACCATATTGGCGGCGAGGTCGTCGGGATGGGTCAGCTGCGCCCAGTCGGTGGCGACGAGCTCTTCACGCGTGTAACCCATCATCTCGCACAGGCGATCGTTGACGGCGAGCCAGCCCTTCTCCGGAGAGGTGATCGCGAAGCCCGTCAGCGGCAGATCGAAGAAGCTGCGCAGGCGCGCCTCGCTCCGCCGCAGCTTGTCCTCCGCCAGCGTGCGGTCGGTGATGTCAGAGAGGAACGCAATCTGCGCCGGCCCGTCCGGAAGCTCGAGGTCCGCAACCGCGGCGCGCACGGGGAAGGTGGTGCCGTCGCGGCGCTGCGCGAGTCCCTCGAGCTCGGGCGTGATCGGCAGACCGCGCGACCTGCGATGCTCGCGCTCGCTGACCAGCGGCCGGCTCTCGGGGGCCAGGTGCTCGCTCACGAGTCGGCCGGTCGCCGCTGCTGCATCCGGGTAGCGGTAGATCTCCGCGAACTTGCGGTTGGCGTAGATCACGACCCCGTCCCTCGCCATGGCGATCGCCTCGGGGGCCTGCTCGATGACCGCCCGAAAGCGGGCCTCGCTCGCGCGCAGCGACTCCTCCGCCTGGCGGCGCTCGGTGATGTCCTGCAGGTAGCTGATGAAGAGCGGCTTGCCATCCGCGCCCCGGGTGAGGACGGTGGAGATGTGGACCCAGACGATGCGCCCGTTCTTGTGGATGTAGCGTTTGGTGAAGGCCGCGCGCTGCGGGCCGCCGGCGAGCGCCTGGACGATGAAGTCCGCCCCGATATGCCGGTCCTCCTCGTGGGTGAGGTCGCGGAAGCTGAGGCGGGTCAGCTCCCCGGCGCTGTAGCCCACCATCTGGCACAGCGTTTGATTGACGCGCAGAAAGCTGCCATCGACGCCGACGAGAGCCACGCCGGCGGCCGGGTTCTCGAAGATGCTGCGCAACAGCTCCTCGCCCGCCTGCAGCGCGCGCCCGCCGTCCTTTGCGCGCGGGGTTTTCGCCGGCCGCGAGCGCGCGGTGCGCTTGGCGGGTGCGGCCCTGGTGAGGCGTGCCTTTTTGCGCATTCGGGCATTCTCCTATTCCCGGGACGGGCTGTCCCATTTCTGGGACGGCGGAGACGAGACGCCGGTCTCTGCATCCGGCGCGCGGCTGACATAAAGTCTTTATGCGTCCGTAGGTTGCGCCGGGATCAGGCCCACCCACGGGGCTCTGGAATGGTGCTTGCAGTCCATGGAAGGAAATGGCATCAGTTATCGCTTCGACCCTCGAGATCGCGCTCGAGGCCGCGCAACAGCGCATCGCGCGCCTCTCGGCGCTGCCGGTGCTCGACCCGCGGCTGCTGCAAGTGCTCGCACAGCGCGACGTCGACATCCAGTACCAGCAGCTGCGCGAGCTGCTGCGGGTCGATCCCACGCTCGCCGTGCGCGTGCTCAAGGTGGCGAACTCCGCCTTCTACGGCTCACGGTCGATCAGCTCGATCGATCGCGCGCTGACGGTGCTCGGCGCCGTGGCGGTGGTCGGCATCGCCATGGCCGCGCGCTTCGACCGCAGCATTGCTCCGGGCTGCGCGCAATCGGCGCAGTTCCAGAGCCTGCGCCGCCACAGCCTGATGACGGGCGTCGCGGCGAAGCTGCTCGCGACCCGCGCCGACGCCGGCCCATGGGACGGCGAAGGCGCATTCCTTCTCGGCCTGCTGCATGACCTCGGCTGGCTGGTGCAGCTGCAGATCGAGCGCGAGCGGCGGCTGCGGCCTCATGAGGCCGGCACCCTGACGCCCACCGCGCACACGGAGCACGCGCTGCTCAGCGCCGCGCTGTTCGCGCATTGGCAGCTGCCGGAGCAGTTCATCGACGCGGCCTTTGATCACCACCACCTGCCGGAGGCGGGAGCCGCCTCGGTGGGCAGCGCGCTGCTGGCAGTCGCCGAGCAATGCGCCATGCACGGCGGCGACGCCTTCGGCGCGGATATGCGGCCGGCCGACTCGCAGCTGCCGCTGGCGCTGTTTCGCGTGACGGAGGCCGAGCTCCCGGAGCTCGGAGCCCGCTGCGCCGCGGAGGCCGCGCTCCTCGACGGACTGGTGAACTGAAATGACACACAGCGAATCCCAGATCCTCAGCCTGCTCGATGGCGAGCTCTCCGGCGGCGTGGCTCCCGAAGAGGCGCCGGCGCGCGACCGGCTCACCGGCATGCTGAGCCGCGAGGCCCTCCTCGCCCGCCTCGGGCACACCATCGCCAGAGCGGCGGCACAGCCGCGCAGCGGCTTCGCCCTGCTGTTCCTCGACCTCGATCGCTTCAAGCTGGTGAACCATGCCTACGGCCACGAAGCCGGGGATCAGCTGCTGCGCCAGGTCGCCGAGCGGGTGCGCGCCACGAGCCGCGCCACCGACGCGGTGCTCCCCACCACGCGCGGCAATGCCGCGGCACGGCTCGGGGGCGATGAGTTCGTGGTGGTGCTGGAGGGCCTGTCGCGCCCCGAGGAAGCGCATGCGGTTGCCGAGCGTCTGCTCGCGGCGCTCGCCGCCGACTACTGGATCCAGGGCACCCGCGTCACGATCTCCGCCAGCATCGGCGTCGTGCACAGCGACGGCGGCTACGGCAATGCCAGCGACCTGCTGCGCGATGCGGATGCCGCAATGTACGCCGCCAAGAGCGCCGGCCGCGGCCGCTACGCGGTCTTCGACGCCTCGATGAGCCAGCGCACGCGGCTGCGCGTCGACACCGAGCGCGAGCTGCGCGCCGCCATCGACACCGAGCAGCTCACCCTCGTCTACCAGCCCATCGTGAGCCTGCAAACCGGCGCGGTCGTCGGCATCGAGGCGCTGGTGCGCTGGCAGCATCCGGTGAAGGGGCTGATTCCGCCGGCCGAATTCCTGCCCATCGCGGTGGAGAGCGGCTTGATCAAGCCGATCGGCGAGTGGGTGGCGCACAAGGCCTGCCGCGACTTCGCCCGGCTGCTGCGGCAGATGGGCGCGGCGGCGCCCGAGTTCGTGAGCGTCAATCTCTCGCGCCGGCAGCTCGGGGATCCGGCGCTGCCGGCCACGCTCGCCGCCATCCTGCACGACGCCGGGCTCGAGCCGCGGCACCTGCACCTCGAGATCACCGAGAGCGAGCTGATGACGGATTTCGCGGTCGCCAAGCAGACGCTCGATGCCATCAAGGCGCTCGGCATCGCCTTGTCGGTGGACGATTTCGGAACCGGCTACTCCTCGCTCGCGAGCCTGCACGAGTTTCCGATCGACATATTCAAGCTCGACAGATCGTTCATGGCCTCGAGCATGCGCAGCGCGCAGGGGCCGGCGCTGGTCGCCGTCGCCCACGCGATGATTCTGCTGGCGCGCAACATCAACGTGCGGGTGATTGCCGAGGGTGTCGAGACGGCCGAGCAGCTCGCGCTGCTGCAGTCCCTGCAGTGCGATATGGCGCAGGGCTACTTTCTCGGCCGCCCGATGCCGCTCGAGGCCCTGGCGACTCATCGGGTGCCGCTGCAGGTGCAGAGCGAGCCCTGACCGCGGAGGAGCGATCCGCGCCCTGGCGCCAGCGTGCGCTAGCGGAAGATCTCCCGGGAAACGCCGCCTGGCGGTGCCGGGCGAATCGTGTCAGCCGCCGCCGGCGCGCAGCTGCGCCAGGGCCTGCTCGAAGATGCGGATGTTCTCCGGCGAATCTTCGGCCGCCTCGGCCTTCTCCGACGAGATCTTCGTCAGCATGGCCAGCTTGATGCGGCCGGCGAGCCCGAACTCCTGGGCCGCTTGCTTGTAAAACTCATTCAGTCTGGCTGCCATGATCGTGCTTCCTTAGCTCTCAAGCCTGGCCGGAGGCAGCTGCCAGCTTGGTCAGCTCCTCGATGGCCGCATGAACTCCCTTCATGCTCTCGCCGAACTGTCCGATCTCATCGGGTCCGGAGATATCGACCGACAGGCCTTCGATGTCGGCCCTGGCGAGCCGGTCCGACACCGCCTTCAGCCGCCCGAGGCGCTCGAGGATGGTGCGCACCGTCACGAACCCCACGAGCCCGAGGCCCGCGAGCAGGCCGCCGCTCAGGGCGAGCGCCAGGTTGCGGGCCCGGCCGACGGCGCGCTCCTGCGCCGCGACCGAGGCGACCACGTCGTCGTTCAACCGCTTGACCACCTGGTCGAAGAGATCGGTCGGCGCGCGATCCTGGCCGCGCACCATCCTGTCGGCGACCTTGAAATCGAAGCCGCTGGCAACATAGGCGTCGTACGCGGTCTGGTACTTCTCGCCCATCACCTTGTGGGCACCCACGAACTGGTTGAGCAGCTCGCGCGACTCGGGGTCCTGCATGCCGGCGGCGAGCGCCTCCGCCCCGCTGCGCACCGACGACTCCTCGTCGTGGAACTGCCGGGTGTACCTGGCGAGATCGTCCGGCGTGTGGCCGCGCAGCAGGATGTCCTTCCACTCCTGCACCTGCTTCTTGAAGCTGACCTGGATGACGCGCGCGTCCTCGGCCTGGCGCACTTGCCCGCTGAGGAGCGCGTCGTACCCGGCAGACACGGTGCGGGTCTGCGCCAGCAGCGCCAGCGCGAGGAGCACGAACAGCGTGACGACCCCACAGAAGAAGACGATCAGTTTGGTTGAGATCCTCATGGCAAGCACGCCTCCAATGCGCACTGTGTCCTGGGTTGGCCTGGCGGCTCGATTTGACAATCCTTGAGCCGCGCTACTTGCAATCGCCGGAAATCAGAACTCCGTCCAGTCGTCGTTGCCGCCGGTGGCCGCCTTGGCCGCCGGCTTCCTGACCGCCTTGACGGGGGCGGCACTGCGCGCGGCCGGGGCGCCGGCGGGCGCTGCGGCTTTCTTCGCCGCGCTCGTCCCGCGGCTGGTCGAGGCCTGCGCGGCCGCGGCCGCCGCGGCCTGCGCCGACACCTGGTAGCGCTCCATCATCTGACTGAGCCCCTTGGCCTGGTCGGCCATCGACTGGCTGGCCGCGGACGCCTGCTCCACCAGCGCGGCGTTCTGCTGCGTCATCTCGTCGAGCTGTACCACCGCCTTGTTGACCTGCTCGATACCGGCCGACTGCTCGCGGCTCGCGCCGGCGATCTCGCCGACGATGTCGCTCACCTTCTTCACGGCGGTGACGATGTGATCGAGCGTCTGGCCGGACTGGGTGACGAGCTGCGAGCCCTCCTCGACCTTCCTGACGCTGTCCTGGATCAGCCCCTTGATCTCCTTGGCCGCGGTGGCGCTGCGCCCGGCGAGATTGCGCACCTCGCTCGCCACCACCGCGAAGCCGCGGCCCTGCTCGCCCGCACGCGCGGCTTCGACCGCCGCGTTGAGCGCCAGCAGATTGGTCTGAAAGGCGATCTCGTCGATCACGCCGATGATGTCGACGATCTTCTTCGAGGCCCCGTTGATCTCGGTCATGGCGCGGATGGCCTGGCCCACTACGCTGCCGCCCTTGTCGGCCTGATCGCGGGCCGCAATGGCGAGCTGGCTCGCCTGGCTGGCGTTGTCGGCGTTCTGCTTGACGGTCGAGGTCATCTCCTCCATCGAGGAGGCCGTCTGCTCGAGGCTCGCCGCCTGCTCCTCGGTACGCTGACTCAGGTCGGCGTTGCCCTGGGAGATCTCCACCGCGCCGCGCGACACCTCGGTCGCCGACGCCTGTACGATGCTCACGACCTCGCTCATGTTCTCGGTGAGCTGATTGATGCCCCTGCCGATCTCGGCGAACACGCCCGACTTGCCGCTCAGGTCCATGCGGTGCGTGAGGTCACCGGAGGTCGCGCTCTGCACCAGACTCTTGATCTCGGCCTCGATGCCGAGCTCCGCGGTGCGGTCCGCCCACTCGAGCACCGTGCCGAGGCGCCGGCCGTCCGCGTCCTTCATGGGATTGGCGCTGATGCGCATGGTGCGCCCGCCGATCGTGATCTGCGCCGTGAAGGTCTTGTCGAGGGCCAGGAGCAGATTGCGCTGGTGCGCGGGATTCCTGTGGAAGTTGTCGATACTGGTGCCGAGCAACCGGCTCGCGTCGAAGCCCGGCAGGTCCCTGCGGAAGTCGTCCTGCGCGCAGCTCATCATCTCCCGCATGGCGTTGTTCAGGTACATGATGTTGAGATCCGTATCCGCCACCATCACGTTCGAGGACAGGTTGTCGAGCGCGCCCTTGAAGGCGGCGTTCAGCGCGCTCTGCCGCACCTGCTCGGTGATGTCGGTCGAGTACTCGACCACCTTGAAGGGCTTGTCGTCCATGTCGCGGATCGGGTTGTAGGTGGACTGCAGCCACACCTCGCGCCCGCCCTTGCCGACGCGCCGGTACTGCCCGGCGTCTCCTTCGCCGCGGGCGAGCTTGCCCCAGAAGGTGCGGAACTCCGCCGAGTCGCGCTGTGCGGGATTGAGCAGCATGCCGTGATGCTTGCCGCGGATCTCCTCGAGCTGATAACCCACGGCCTTGAGATAATTCTCGTTGGCCGTGAGGATGGTGCCGTCCATGCGAAACTCGATGACTGCCTGCGCGTTGCTCACCGCCTTGAGCTCGCCCTCGTATTCGGTCGACTTCCTGATGGTCTCGGTGATGTCCTGGGCGAGCGCGACCACCTTGACGAGCTTGCCATTCTCATCCGCAATCGGGTTGTAGCTGGCACGGATCCAGACCACACGGCCCTCCTTGTGGAAGCGCCGCTGGCGCCCGGACTGGGGCTCGCCGCGCTGCAGCTTCTCCCAGAACGCGCGGTATTCGGCGCTCTCGCGTGCGGCAGGCGGCACGAATATCCGGTGGTGCTGGCCACGCACCTCCTCGAGCGAGTAGCCGAAGACCTTCAGAAAGTTCTCGTTGGCCCAGAGGATCGTGCCATCGAGCCCGAGCTCGATGACGGCCTGCGAGCGACGTATCGCGGCAACCTGGCCGGCGAGATCCGCATACGACAGCTCGTCGGACGCCGCGATGCGCGGCTGGGAGGCTGTTGCTTCTGCGCCCGCCGACAGGGCCTTGCGTACCATCTTGATCATCACGCGCTCGCTTTGGGAAGAGAAGCCGAACCTGCCGCTTAAGGGCGGCGCCCCCGAAAATCCCGGGAGACCGTGGCTATAGCGGCAGGCGCGCGCCGGACTTGAGTCGTCCGGCGGCGCGCGGCCGCGGCTCAGACAGCCGTGCTAAGCAGCCGCCCCGGGGCGGTGGCGGTGCCGCTCTGCAGGCTCTGCAACAGCGCCTGCAGCTGCTGCGAGGAGGTGCCGGAAGCGGCGGTGCCGCTGCCCGCGCCGCTGCTCTGGCTCTGCTCTAGGAGTGACAGCAGCTGCGACATGCCGCCGCCGTGATGGCGATGGTGATGGCCGTGCAGCGCGCCCGTGGAGGTGGTGCCGTTCGCCGTGGCGGTGGCGCCGGCCGTCGTCGGGGTGCCGGCCGCAGCAGTAGCCGCGGTTGCGGACGTGGAGCTGGCGGTGCCGGCGGAAGCGGCGCTGGCGCCCGACTGCTGCAGCTCCTGCAGCAGGGTGCTGGCGAAGCTGCCCGCGCAGGTGGCCGCGGCCGCCAAGGGGTTCTTGCTCGCGATCTGGCTCGCCCAGACCGAAGGGTTCAAAACGCTCGAGATGGACACTGGCTGAGACTCCTTGAGTTGTTCAATGCGAGGGGTCAGCGAACGGGCCGGCGAAGTGCGGCAACAGCTTCGGCCACCCTTTGCCGCCGAAGCGCCTGAGTACGGCAAGGCCTTGCCGGCTCGGGCGCACCCGCCACGGCAGTGGCGGTCGCTGCAGGGGAATCGGGTGCCGCAACATGCTGACGTACTCCGCTGATTCCGTTCGCTATCCTTGCTTCATCGCGGGCCTTGTCGGTCGGCGGCCCGGAGGCACGCCAGGAAGGTGCAATCGCGGTGCCACCTGGGGCTACGTGGTTCACGGAATTGCAACGCACCGACCGCGGAGCGGAATGCGCGGCCAGGAGGCCGGCCCGACCGGGCCGCGCACAGCGGCCCGGTCGGACCTGGAGGTCAGCTCATCAGAACTTCACGCGCCCGCCGACCATGAAGGTCGTCTGGCTCTGGCTGCCGGAGGTCCCGACGGTGGTACCGGGGTAGCCGAAGGCGAGACCATCGGTCACTTCGGAGTAGTTGACGCCGGCGTACAGGTCGTAGTGCTTGTTGAACACATAGTCCACCACGAACGATGCTTCGTAGAAATCGCCGGAGCACAGCAAGCCGGCCGCGGCGCAGCCCACGCCCTGCGTGCCGGTCGTGCCGAGCCCGATCGTCCAGCTGTTCTGCGTGATGTAGTAGAAGCCGCCGACGAGGTTGAGCCCGCTGCTCGCGACGTACCGGCCACCCACCCAGAACACATTGTAGTCGGCGCTGCTGTTGATGTTGATGCCGACATCGATCAGGTAATCCCCCTGGGCGTTGCCGTTGCTGTAGTCCGAGTGGGCCTTCTGGATGTGCGAGTACCCCGCGTAGACGTTGAATTTATCCTGCTGCGGCAGATCGAACGTGTACTTCCCGAGCACGCTGTACGAGGTGTCATCGGAGATGTACGCCGCCAGGCCGGTCAGGGGTACCGGGTTGCCCGCGGTGGGATCGTCGAAGGAGCTGCGCAGGTTCACGGCGCCATTCTCGTTCTCGTACACGGCGTCGATCGACAGCGGGCCGCTGGTGATGCCGATGTCGGCGCCGAAGGCGTGACCGAGGAGGCCCCCGTCCTGGGCACCGCTCGAATAGAGCAGCGCCAGGTGGAACTGCGGGTTCTGGTACGAGTACCTCACCGAGTTGTCCCAGCGCGCTGCCTCGGTGCTGCCGGCGCCGCCGGTGAATCCCGAGTAGCCGAGGAACGAGAAGGCGTACGACAGTGCCTGCGGGTCGTAAGTCGCCAGCGCATCGAGCAGCAGCGAGTTATGCCGGCCGATGGTGATCTGCCCGGAGTTCGGGCTGCTCATGCCGCCGAAGGCCTGGGCGTTGAAGAACTGGCCGCAACGGCTGCTGTCGGCGTTCGCGGTCTGGTTGCCCTGGGTCTTGCCGGCGTTGGAAGCGATACTGCCGCAGGCGTCGGTCAGGTGGCCCGACGTCGGATTGAAGCCCGTCTCGACCCGGCCGACGAGGCTCCAGTCCTCCACGATGGGCTGTGCCACGCGGACGCCGATCTTGGATTGCTCGAGCCCGCTCGAGGCGACCGTCGAGACGGAGCCGGCAAAGTTACGCGTCGTGGTAAACGCCTGATATTCCAGATTTCCCGGCAGCTCGCTGTTCGGCGGCACGCCGTGGTTCTGGTACGCGTAACCGATGTCGATCGTCCCGTAGAGCGTCACGCCGCCAAGCGTCAGGCTGTCCGGCAGCGGGTCGGCGGCTTGCGCGGACGTGGCCGTCAGCGCTAACGCGAGTACGGCCAGCAGCAGATAACTCTTGCTCATATCGAGTCCCTCCCTCCTCAAGACCGATGTGTGTTAGTGCGATCCCCAACTGCTCACCCTGATGACTGTTGCAGGAGTATTTCACGGAAAGGCCGGTGTTAGAAACTACGTTTGTTTGTTGCTTTTAGGCGTCACCCCGGCGCCCGCGAGTCTGCGGCGGCGATGCACAGGCTCCGCCTCGGCTTCCGCTTGAGGGAGTCAGCACGCGAAAGTCGGGCGCTGTTGGATGTTGGTCCGTGTGAGCGGCATTTATTCTGCAACACGCGCGTCGCCGGGCCGTAACGCAGCCCCTCTATGGTTCCTGGCGCGGTGCAAACGAATCCTTCGGCGACATCGTGCTGTGGGATTTCGTGCCGGTGTTCGCCGTGGCGCAGCTGCAGGAGATCCCGGGGTCCAACCCGCGGATGGTCATCCGGCCACCTGCTCGCGCCCGAGCGGGAGCTCCGAGCGATTCCGCCACTGCGTGTCCTCGGTGTAGACCTGCACCACCCGGTCCGGGTCGCAGCTGTTCCAGGCATCCTCGGCCATGCGCACCTTGTGCGTGGCGGACTCGACGGTAAACGGAGGAACGGGCGGACGCGCGGGCATGGCGATTTCTCCCTGATCTGGATCGTGTCCTAGCGTGGGGCAGCGGTGCTCGCCGCGAGCTTCGCCTGGAACGCCTCATCGCCGATCAACTTCGTCGTGCTGGCCAGCACCCGGCCCTCCCCATCGACCAGGGTGATCACCTGGCTGTGGTCGAAGCTCCCGTCCGGGAGCTTGCGGTAATGAAAGCCGAGGAGTTCCGCGATGCGGCGTGCGTCGGGCTCCCGGGCGCTGGCAAAGGTCCAGCGCTGCGGATCGGCGCGGTGCAGCTTCGACAATTCACTCAGGCGCTGCGGCGTATCGTGCGCGGCATCGAAGCTCACCAGCAGCACGCGCAGGCGCGCGCGGGATGCCTCATCGAGATGTGCCTCGTAGACCTGCACGGCAGTGATCAGCATCGGGCAATAGGAGGGACAATTGCCATAGAACATGCTGATCACGGTGGGCTGCCCCCGATAGACGTCGAAGCCGGCCGCCACGCCCTGCTGCGTGGTGAGTGTGGCGCGCAGCTGATAGAGCGAATCCGTCGGCAGAGCGGCGGCCGCGCACACCGCCAGCATGGCGAGCGAGACGAGCGCGCCGGGGAGCGCGCTGCGGCGCGCCTTCACGGCTTCACCTCGGCGTCGCGCGCGCAGCGAAAGCCGACGCCGTGACCGGTATCCGCGGCACGCAGGCTGCCGAGCAGCGCAATGCGCATGAGCACGGGATAGTTCTCCTTCTGTTGCAGGTTCTGCGCGCCGCTGCCACAGAAGCGCTCGGGGTCGGCATCGGCCGGCAGCAGCGAATCGAAGTCGTGGACCCATTCCCACACCAGGCCGTGAATGTCGTAGAGGCCGTAGACGTTCGCGCTCCCCTGCTCGACCGCGGGCAGGCTCTCGCCGGTCGGGCGCGCGTACCAGTCGAGCACCTGCTGCCGCCAGCTCGCGTCCGCTCTGGCGTCACGGCGCGTCGCGCTCGCGGCCGCCGCCAGTTCCCACTCGTACCAGTTCGGCAGCCGCGCCTGCTGCGCCTCGCAATACGCCTCCGCCGCGAACCAGCTGACCCGGGTCACGGGCTGCAGCGGCGCAGCGCGCGGCCCGGGATCGAGCGGACCCGCCCAGTGACCGAGATAGTCGGCATCCGCGAGCGTGGCCGGGACCGAGCCCCGCTGCCATTGCGGATGCGCGCTGACAAACGCCAGGAATTCGGCGTTGGTCACCGGATGGCGCTGCAGGAGAAATCCCGGCACCACGACCCTCTCCTGCGTGCCGCTCGGCAGAGCGGAGCGAAACTCCGCCCCCGCCACCGGCACGAAGGGATTGTCTGCGGCGGCGGCCGCCGCGGCGCACAGCAGCACGATACCCGCCAGGCAGAGGCGCGAGCGCATCTTTAGTTCGCCGCGCCTTCCGGACGCCTGGTCGAGGCGCGCATCTGCTTCACCTCATCGGCGCTGACGGCCTCGCCGCTGTTACCCCAGCTGTTGCGCACGTAGGTGAGGATGTTGGCGAGCTCGTCGTCGTTGAGCTGACTCATCGGCGGCATCACGGAACTGAAGAGGTTGCCGTTCACGGTGACCTGGCCAGTGAGCCCGTTGAGCACAATACCGATGGCGCGCTGCTTATCGGCCATCAGGAAGTCCGAGCGCGCCAGGGGCGGAAAGACGTTGGCCAGGCCCTCGCCGCTCGCCTGATGGCACACGGAGCAGGTGCCGGTGAAGCGCGCCTCGCCGGCCTTGATCTGCTGCTCCTTGGTGAGCGTGCCACGGGCTTCGGCGGCGCGCGCCTCGGCCACGGCGGCGGGATTGGCCGCCAGGTCGCCGAGGTAGACCGAGTCGACCTCCTTGCCGGAGTAGACCGCCTTGTTCGGCTCGCCGTCGGCCTTGAGGATTGCCAGCGCCCCCTTGTTGAAGGCGCGCAGAATCGAATGATCGACCAGCACGTAGCTGCCGGGAACCCGCACGTAGAACTCGACGATCGCCGCTCCGCCCGCCGGAATGAGCGTGGTCTGCACGTTCTCCTGCTCGTGCACACCGCCCTCGTAACGCACGCGGTCAAAGATCGCGCCGATGACGTGGAAGCTGCTGACGAGATTCGGCCCGCCGTTACCGACGAACAGGCGCACGTGATCGCCGACCTTGGCCTTGAGCGCCCGCTCGCCCACCAGCGAGCCCTCCGCGCCATTGAACAGCACGTAAGTCGGCCGCTCGTCGATCGCCCGCTGCATGTCGAATTCCTGGTGACCGCGCTCGCGATACTTGCCGACTGTGTAGAAGTCGCCCTGCATCACGTAGTACTCGTGGTCGACGGGCTTCATGCCCTCGGGCGGCTCCACCAGCATCAGGCCGTACATGCCGTTGGCAATGTGCATGCCGACCGGAGCGGTGGCGCAGTGGTAGACGTAGATCCCCTGGTTGAGCGCCTTGAAGGTGAACTGCGACTCGTGGCCCGGCGCGGTGAAGCTCGAGGCCGCACCGCCGCCCGGACCGGTGACGCCGTGCAGGTCGATGTTGTGCGGCATCTTGTTGTCGGGATGGTTCCGCAGATGGAATTCCACGGTGTCGCCCTGGCGCACGCGGATGAAGCTGCCCGGCGTGGTTCCGCCGAAGGTCCAGAAGGTGTAGGTGACTCCCTCGGAGATTTCCTTCTCGACTTCGCGCACCTCGAGCTCCACGATCACCTTGGCGGGATGATTACGGTGGATCGGCGGCGGAACGAATGGCGGGCTGGTGAGTTGTGCGTGGATGGGCTCGCCCTGGGGCGGTCCGAAATCGCCCGGGATCCGCCCGGCGGGCGCAGCAGCGCCTGCCGCCGTGAGCCAGATGCCGGTCGCGCAAATCAAGCTCGTCAACTGGATCCATGCGGATCTGTTCATCTGTGTCTCTCCCAAGGGCAACAATTCAGTTGGCGGCGGCACGCCTCGGCGCGAGGAGTCTCCGCAGCCGCTGGCGGTCCTGCACGATGTCCTCCAGCGTGTACCGATCGAGCGTTGCGTAGAGCGCGCCGAGCGCCTCGCCGAGCACGCTGCGCAGGCGGCACGCCGGGGTGATCACGCAGTGATTGGTACGCGCATCGAAGCACTCCACCAGGGCATCCGCCTCGGCTGCGCGGATGACCGCCCCGATGTTGATGCTCGCCGCCGGGCGTCCGAGTGCGATGCCACCGCCCCGGCCGCGGGCATTGATGAGGAGGCCCTTCCTGCCGAGATCGTGCACCACCTTGCTCAGATGGCTCTCCGATATGGCGAAGGCGGCCGCGATCTCCGCGATGGTCGTCGTGACATCCGGTCGCGCAGCCACGTACATCAGCACGCGCAGGCTGTAGTCGGTGAAGGTCGTCAATCGCATGGCCGCTCGCAAAAAGATTCATCCGCTATGAACCTTATGGCGCAAGATGCGCCGCGGCCGGGCCGGACGGAATACGAACTAGTGCCTACGCGCTCCGCGCCGTGTGCGTGGCGAGGCGTCAGGAAGGCGCTGCGCTGCGGCGGCGAGCGGGCGAGGCCCCGGTGACGATCCAGTCCATCGGAATGTCGTGCGGCTGGGGGAAGATCGTCCGGATTGCGCCGCACTCGTAACCCACGCCGATGACGAGCGGCCGCGGGCGCAGCACCGCCAGTGTGCGATCGAAGAAACCGCCACCGTAGCCGAGCCGGTAGCACTGGCCGTCGAAGCCGACAACGGGTGCCAGCACGACGGTAGGCGTGACCTCGGCACCGTCGGCCGGATAGGGAATCCGCCACAGTCCGTGCGCCAGGCGCGCACCGGGGTGCCACTCGCGAAAGACGAGCGGCTGCCCGAGCGCCACTGCGACCGGCAAGGCGATGCGGATGCCGCGTTCGCAGCGCGAGCGCATCCAGGCGCGCAGATCCGGCTCGGCACGTATCGGCCAGTACACGCTGACGATCTGCGGCGCGTTGTCGGGAATCAGCCGCTCGAGATGGGTGGCCATCGCGGCGGTCTGCGCCACGCGCGACTCGGAGCTCAGCGCCTCGCGCGCGGCGAGCAGCCGCTCGCGCTCGGCCTTGCGCCAGCGGGCCACGTCCTCAGCCTGCCGCGGGTCGACCACGGTCCCGTCGGGCCCGAGCTCATGCAGCAGGCAGGGCGCCGAGCCGCCCTGGTCCGCATCGTCATCGTCACCCGCGCCGCCCATGAAGCTCACGCGACCCGTCGCGGCCGATCGTTCAGAATGCGCGCATGCTGAGCGCACACTTCGCGGAGATCCGCGCGCTGCACGTCGGCTGTGTGGCGATTTCGGGAACCCTGTTCACGGTCCGGGGCCTGATGCGCAGCGCAGATCTCGCAGGCGCCAACCATTGGGCGCTGCGCTGGATTTCTTACGTGGTCGACACGACGCTGCTCGCGGCTGCCGTGCTGCTCACGCTCATCGTGCATCAATACCCCTTCGTCGACGGGTGGCTGACGTGCAAGGTGCTGCTGCTGCCGCTCTACATCGGACTCGGCATCGTGGCCCTGAAGCGCGCGCGCACCCGGGCGGGTCGCGGCGCCGCCTTCATCGCCGCGCTGCTGACGTTCGCGTACATAGTGGGTGTTGCGCTCGCTCATGATCCCGCCGGCTGGCTCGCTCTGCTGCGCTGATCCTTCACTCCGTATGTACGCTCACCCCGCTCTGCCGTCCACCCGCGGACTGCAGAGAATGGGCGCATAGACGAGGACAAAGAAAAAGAAAGCGGTGGTCCAGAGGGATGCCGCTCCCGCGATGACCATCGGGTAGCTGCCTCGCAGCGCGGCGAGCCCGAATACCCGCACGACCACGGCGGCGAGCAGCAGCAGGTACGAGGCAACCGTGAGCGGGTGCACCACCAGCGGCCGGCCGGTGTGTCCGAGTGCTGCGCGCGTCATCACGGCCAGGATCATGGTCGCGAGCGTGCCCATCGTCAGCGCGTGCAGCCAGAAGGCAGAGAAGGCCGCCCCGTCGAGGAGCGCAATCGCCTTCAACGCGAGCCCGACCGGCAGCCAGAGGTAAGCCGCGTGCAGGATCCACACAATCGGCTGGCGCAGCGTCTTCAAGGCGCCCCATTGTGCGAAACGCCATGCCTGGATCACCGCGGCTGCTGCCGCGAGCCCTCCGGCGAGCCGAGAGTCGGGCACGAACACATCGCCCACCGCCACCGCGGCCATGCCGGCGACCGCCGCGATCATCAGAATGGGGCTGGAGCTCACGCTGCTCTGCAGCCCCTGCGAACGCAGCGCCGTGGCCGTGAAGGTCGGCACGATACGTCCGCCGATGACCGTCACGAGCAGCAGCATGAGATCGATCCCGATGAGAAGCGCATGCAGGGCAAGCGGCGCGTTGCGCCTGATGAGCGCAACGTGAAAGACGAGATTCGTGAGCCACAGGAGTCCGAGGACCGGGAGCAGCGGAGTATTGCGATTCTTGGACCGCAGCAGCGGCCGCGCGACCAATACGCCCAATGCCGGCAGGAAACTCAAGTCCACCGCCGCCGTCAGGGCTCGCGGCCAATGCGACGAGCTCGCGATCACGACGCGCGCCGCCAGCCACACCGCCGACAGCACCACCAGCGGCGTGCCCGCAAAGCCCTTCTGCCCGGTCCAGCTCGGAACCGCGGTGAGCAGGAAGCCCGCCACCGCACTCATGATGAAGCCAAAGAGCATCTCGTGTGCGTGCCAGAGCGTCGGCGGCCAATCGCTGCTGAGCGGCACGCCGTACGAGATGTCGAGCGCCCATACCGGTATCAGCAGCAGGGCGGCGAGACCCGCCAGGAGGAAGTGCGGCCGGAAGCCGTAGGCGAACAGCGCGAAAGGCATGGTCGTCGGTCCTGTCAGATCCTTGCCCGTCGGCGTCGCAGGTTTGCCGACCTCGAGCGGTCGGCCGGCGGCTCATGCCGGCAGGATGATCTGCGGCGGCGCCCGCCGCTGCGAGGCCCGCCCCAGCGCATAATAAAGGATGCCGGGCACGACCAAGCCCACGATCCAGGAGATGTCGACGCCACCGAGCGGCTCGATCAGCGGACCGGTATAGAAGGCGGTGGAAAGAAACGGGACCTGCACCAGGATACCGATCAGGTAGATCACGATGCCAGTCGCGTTCCAGCGGCCGTAGCGCCCGTCGGGATCGGAGAGCGCCGGTACATCGTAGCGCGAGCGCGTGAAGCAGTAGTAGTCGATCAGATTGATCGCGCTCCACGGCGTGAACACGGCGAGCAGACAGAGAATGAAGGCCTCGAAAGCCTTGAGGAACGAGTGCCGGCCGGTCAGCGCCAGCAGCGCCGATACACCCACCATCGCCACGATATAGAAGAACCGGTGACGCACCGAAACGCGCACGCCGCGCCGCAGCCCGCTCACGATCGTCGCCATGGACATGAAGCTGCCGTAGGCATTCAGCGCCGTCACCGTGACCTTGCCGAAGGCGATGCTGAAATACAGGAGGCTCGAGGCCACGCCGGCGGAGGCGAGACCGACGATGTAAGCCACCTCGTGATGCTCGAATTGCTTGCCCGCCACGGCAGCGGCAAAAACGCCGAAGGTCATGGAAATCTGCGCCCCAATGACTGATCCCAGGCCGACGGCGCTGAACACTCTGGCTACCGAGGTACTGCGCGGCAGATAGCGGGAGTAATCGGCGACATAGGGCCCATAGGCGATCTGCCAGGAAGCCGACAGCGACATCGACAGGAGAAACTGGCTCAGCGAGAAATGCCGCTGCGCCAGCAGGGCCGACACGTCGTGGGTCGCGAACAGCCGGGCAAACATGTAGGCAAAAGCGACTACGCCGACGACGCTCGCAATCCGTCCGAGCACGTGAATGACGCGATAGCCGAAGATCGTCACGATCACGATGAAGCCGGTGAAGATGGCAATGCCCGCGGCGTCATCGACATCGAGCAGCCGCCCGATTGCCTGCCCGGCCAGTACGCAGCCGCTGGCGGAAAAACCGATATACATCAGACATACCGCGACGATCGGTATGACCGCGCCGTAGACGCCGAACTGCACGCGGCTCGAGATCATCTGCGGGAGCCCCAGTTGCGGCCCCTGCGCCGCGTGCAGCGCCATCACCGCGCCACCGATGAGCTGACCGAGAAGGAGCGCGATCAGCGACCAGAACACGTCGCCGCCGAACACGACGGCCAGCGCCCCGGTGACGATGGCAGTGATCTGCAGGTTGGCCGCCAGCCATAGCGTGAACTGGCTCGCGAGTCCCCCATGTCGCTCCTCGTCCGGAATGTAGTCGATCGAGCGGAGCTCGATCGCCGACGGCAGTGCGCCGGGCGCGTTGGCGACTGACATCGTCGGATTTTTTCACAACGACGTCAGTGTCGCCACGCCGGGCGGGGACGGCCGACGGAGCGCCGATTCACCACTGCGTCACGTTCCAGAGGACGCGGCTTCACCGGGATCGCGCGCGGCCGATTCTGAGAGGAGACCAGACGACCTTGCCTGACACTATGTAAAGTCTCGAGCGGCGCCCAGCAGAGATAAAGATGAGCGAGCCCAATCGGAAGTCGGCGGCGGATGTCGCGGGCGTCGCGCGCGCAGCCCGCCGCGCTGCCGCTCTCATCGGGGCGCTGTGGCTTCTCGTGTGCGCGCCGGCCGTCGGCGGCGCCGAGCGCTGGCAGTCCCTGACCTCGTGGCAGTTCAACCGCTACACGGTCGACAACGGCCTCGCGAGCAGCGCCCTGACCGCGCTCGCACAGGATCGCGACGGATTCATCTGGATCGGCAGCCAGAGCGGGCTCATGCGCTTCGACGGCTATCGTTTTCGCACCTATCAGCACGACCCGCATGATGCCGGCTCGATTCCCGCGAACTTTGTGCAATCACTGTACGCCGACGCCAGGGGGAATCTCTGGGTCGGAACGGACAATGCCGGGCTCGCACGCTACGACCCCCGCAGCGGCCGGTTCTTCACCTACCCGATCGGCGGCTCAGGAATCAGCGCAGCCAACGTCGAGGCCATCATCGACGACGGCCAGGAGGGCCTGTGGGTCGGGACGGACGGCGGTGTGGATCACCTGCGGGTCAGAACCGGCGAGGTGACCCACCTCGATACGGGACATGGCGGCAACCTGTCGCACGACTATGTCCTCGCGCTGCATCGGGAAGCCGACGGCAGCCTGCTGGTGGGAAACCGCGGCGGTCTCACGCGGGTGCATCCTGAGGCACACAGCTACCAGCGCCTGTCCATCACCGACGCGTCGGGCAGCGTCGTAGAGATGGGCGTGACCGTCTTCGCCGAGGATGCGGCCCATCGGCTCTGGCTCGGCACCGACCAACACGGCGTGGCCCTGCTCGACGCGCGCGGCGCAGCCGGTCTGCCGCGCTTGGTCGGGAGGGCCGCCGCCGCTCTCGCGGATCAGTCGGTGCGTCGCATGGTCCTGGCCTCCGACGGCAAGCTCATTATTGCAACCTACGGCGCCGGCCTCTTCGTCCTCGACCCGGCGACCCTCGCCGTCCGTCAGATCTCGCACAGCGACAGCGACCAGACGAGCCTCGGGGCCGATGAGACTTACAGCGTGATGCGCGATCGGTCAGGCCTTCTGTGGGTGGCGACCGAGCAGGGCTTGAGCGTGACCGATCCGTCTCAGGCCGCCTTCGAGAGCGCCGTCGTCGACCGCACGCGCCCCGGCCGGCTCATCGAGGGCAACGCCCTCGCGACCTTCGTCGACTCGCGCGATCGGCTCTGGATCGGCCACCACGCCGGCGGCGTCGAGGTATTCGGCGCAGATGGCACGCGTCTCACCACTCTGCAGCCACAGCGCGGCGGCGTCGGCGCCGCGGCCGATCACAGTGTCTACGGACTGGCCGAAACTGCGGACGGAACCGTGTGGGTGGGAACGCACAACGGTCTGTACCGCATCCACGAGGACGGCTGGCGAGCGACTGCCGTGCCGTTGCCGGGCGATGCCACGGGGCCGAGCATCCAGCGCCTGCTGGCGGAGGGGTCCGATCTCTGGGTCGGTACCCGCACCGGTCTCTTTCGCTACGAGACCCGCTCCGGACACTGGCGCAGCTACGCCGCGCAACCGCCCGGAGAGTTGTCCGATAGCTTCGTGCTCGCCATCGCCCGGCGCCCCGACGGCAAGCTGTGGGTTGGAACGCGCAAGGGACTCAACCTGCTCGATCCGGCCGCGGGGAAGACCGTGCGCTTCGCCGATGCCTCGACCACGGCGACTCTCGGCAAGGCCTTCGCGATCGACTTGTGGAGCGCGCCGGACGGCCGGCTGTGGGTCGCCACGATCGACGACGGCGTTTTCGTGCTGACACCGCTCGCGCGCGGGCTCGCTCTGCGCCACCTCACCGAGGAGGACGGCCTGCCCTCGGTGAACATCGACGCCCTGCAGCCGGATCTCTCGGGGAACGTGTGGGTCAGCACCGGCAATGGGCTGGCGGTGATCGACGCCCACTCGCTGCGGGCACGCAAATACCAGCGGGCGGACGGGGTGCGCTTCGGCGACTACTGGGCGCACGCCTCGGCGCTCACGCCCGAGGGGGACATGGTGTTCGGTGCCGTCGGCGGGCTGACCGTCGTGCATCCAGGATCGGTCGCCGAGCGCCACTTCGAGCCGCAGCTCCTCGTGACCGGCATCGCGTTGGGCGGGCATGCGCTGGCGGCGAGGCCCGCGGGATCCGCGCCGCTGGTCGTGACCCCGGCCGCGAACTCTTTCCAGGTGGAGTTCGCGGCCACCGACTACAGCGCGCCGCAGAATCTGCGCTATGCGTATCTGCTGCAGGGTTATGACACGGACTGGACGGTCGTCGATGCGAGCAAGCGGACGGCCGCATACACCAACCTCGCCCCCGGTGACTATCTGCTGCGGGTGCGCGGCACGGACCGCACGGGAGCGTACTCGCCCGCGACGCTGAGCATCCCGGTGCGCGTACTGCCGGCGTGGTATCAGACGTGGCTGTTTCGCCTGTTCGCGGCGGCGGCTGCGGCCGGCCTGGTTGCGCTGCTGGTCCAGGCACGCACGGCGTATCTGCGGCGGGTGAAGCAGCGCCTCGAGCGAGTGGTCGCCAAGCGCACCGAGGAGCTGCGCCGCAGCAAGCAGCAGATCGAGATGATCGCCTTTCTCGACGCCATGACCGGCCTGCCCAACCGCCGCCTGTTCGCGGAGCGCTTCGCGAACTTCCGCGCTGCGTCCGAGCGCAACCACTCGGGATTCACGCTGATTCTAGTGGACCTCGACAAGTTCAAGGCCATCAACGATACGCTCGGTCATGCCGCCGGCGATGCGGTGCTCATCGGCACCGCGCAGCGCCTCAAGTCCGTGACCCGCGAGGTCGACGTGGTGGCGCGCCTCGGGGGCGATGAGTTCGCAATCCTCCTCGACGCCACGGTCGCAACGGAGGACATCGCGGGCGTATGTCAGCGGCTGCTGCAGAGCTTTGCCCAGCCGATGGAGTTCGAAGGACACGCCGTGCAGGTGGGTATCAGCATGGGCGGCGCGGTCTACCCGCGCGACGCCCTCTCGCAATCGGAGCTCTACAAGGTGGCTGACGGCGCCCTGTATGAAGCCAAGAAGGCCGGCCGCAACACCTGGCGCATCTACAGCGCGCAAGCCGAAGCGACTTTTGAGCTGGCGTAGACGCCGGCCGCCCATCGCCGGGCTCCGGCGGAGGCCTCAACGCGAGTAGCGGTTGTACGGGTCGCCAGACCAGTCCCGCGGCGGCGCCGCGTCGGCCTCCAGACCGAGCGAGCCGGGCGCATCGAGCGATCCGATCAACTCCGCGACGGTCTTCTGGGCGAGCACGCCGGTTGCGACGTCCCAGTCCCAGACGGCCGTACCGCGAGAATCGTGAACTACCTTGCCGGAGAGTCGTTTTATTGACATCGAAACAGCACCTGAGAACCTCTGTCCCCAACGGTGCAGGTTTGGTGCCAGAACGCGCCCGCGCTCGCGCCCTCGCCGCGCGTGCTGCGCGCCAGTGGCGGAACTGTGCATCGGGTCACAGGGGCCGGCGTCGAATCACGTACGAGCGGTCAGTCCAAGCCGCCGCCCCATTTAAGAAGCGGCAACAGACTGTTGTAGCCGTCCGTCCACAGCCGCAGACCCGGCACCTTCGCGATGTCGACCCGATCGGCCTGCAGGGCGGGCTGCGCGAGAAAGCGCGCATCGTCCGTTACGAGTACCCAGTCAGCGCTCAGCTCACCGCGCGAATCGTCGTCATCGGAGTCGATCTCGAGCGCCTGCAAGCCGGCGTGGGCGGCTTGCGCGCGCACGACCGGAGCGAGCTCGAGGTACTTGTTGGAGACGTGGAAGGCGATGATCCCGCCGGCGCGCAGGTGGTGCCGATAGAGCGTGACTGCCTCGGCGGTAAGCAGGTGCACGGGGATGGCATCGCCTGAGAAAGCATCCACCACCAGCACATCAAACTCCTGGCTCGGCTCAGCCATGAGCGACACGCGCGCATCGCCCGGGACGACCTCGATCGTGGCGTGCGAGTCGCCGAGGTAGCTGAAAAAACTGTGGGCAATGGGCTCGACGAGAGGGTTGATCTCGTAGAAGCGGAAAAGATCGCCGCGGCGCCCGTACACGGCGAGGGTTCCCGCGCCGAGACCGATGATGCCGACCCGCCGGGCACGCTCGCTGCAACATAGATCGAGTGCCAGCCCCACGCCTGAGTCGCTGGCGTAGTAGGTGGTAGCCGTGGAGCGCAGTGCCCCGTCGAGCCACTGCGCCCCGTGCTCGATCGTGCCGTTGTAGAGCGTGCGGACGCGGCCTGCCGCGCTGCCCTCCTCGGTCACGCGCAGCGCGCCGTAGAAGTTGCGCACCTTGGCGAGCGAGTGCTCCCCGTAGGTGTGTACGTAGACGAAGGATGCGAGCGCAATAGCAAGCGTCATGAGGGACCACAGCGCGCGCCAGGCGAGCCCCTCGCGCGCACTGACCGTGAGCGCAAGGATGGCGGTCAGCAGCAGCGCGCAGCAGAGCTCGTAGTCACCCGCGAATGCCAGCGGCGCGACGATACCGACGAAGACCGCACCCGCCGCCCCGCCGGCAGCGATGCACAGGTAGAACCTGGTGCTGTCGCGGGCGGCGGGCCGTAGTCGATAGAGCTCGGCATGGCAGAAGATACAGGCGATGAGCAGCGAGCCGCAGAACAGCGGCAGGCTGATCGCCAAACCAAGATCGCTTACGTCAGCCCACAGGAGATAGCCGAGAGCCGCGAGCACGACTGCCAGCGCGAGCCAGATGCTCCGGCGCGGATACCACGCGCCGCCCTGAAAGGTGATCATGAAGCTCAACAGGTACAGCGTGAGCGGTACCACCCAGAGCAGCGGGATGGCGGCGATGTTCTGGCTGAGATGAGCGGTCACCGCGCATAGCAGCACCGAGCCGCAGGCCGCAAGGCACAGCCACAATACCGTGGTTTTGAGCGAGGCCGCCTCTTCGGGAAAGCGCGCCTGCGAGGCGGGCACCGCCCCACCGGCACGGGAACGCCAGACGAGGAGCGCACATAGCGCTGCGTAGAGGGCCAGGCCTCCGCGCCACACGCTCATCTGCGCGTCGAGACTCGAATGCGGCTCGATCAGGGAGGGATAACTGGCGAGTGCGGCGAGCGAGCCGAAATTCGACAGCACGAACAGCCGGTACGGCGGCCGCAGGTCGGCCCCGCTCGCCAGAGCGCGCGCGTACCAGGCTTGCAGCAGCGGGCTGCTGGCAGAAAGCGCGATGAAAGGCAGTCCGATCAGGCCCGCAAGCAGCGCAAAGACGCTGAGGGCGGGGTGCGCGAGATCCGGCTCGAGATGCGCGGGGGTGATGAGAGTTGCAACGAGCGCGCTGCCGAGAATCGTGAGATAGGCAACACTCTGCTGGCGCACGCCACCGCGGGTCGCGAGCGCATGAGCGAGCACATATCCGAGCAGCAGCGCGGTCTGAAAGAATACGAGGCAGGTCGTCCAGACGGCCGCCGAACCTCCGAACAGCGGCAGCAGGCGCTTGGCCGCCATCGGCTCCATGAGGAAGAGCAGACAGCTCGCAAGGAAGATCGCAAAAGCGTACAGAGCGCGCAGCAGCGACATGCCGCGTGTCAGCTTAGCGAAAACGCGCTCCCGGAGGGCTGGAATCCTCAGTGTAGCTTCGTCTACGCCTTCTCCCCCGCCTGTAACCCCGCGGATTCGTAGGGGACCCCACATCCGCCCAGCCCGCAATAGCCGTCAGGATTCTTCGCCAGGTACTGCTGGTG
>JASHQW010000022.1 GCA_030038875.1 Gammaproteobacteria bacterium
TCCGCCGGCGATCCGCCGCCTGAACCACCGCCGCGTCGTCACTCTCACGGTCGATCCTCCGGCGACGTTGTCGCTGGAGAAGGTGCTGCACACCATCGACAGCCAGGTGCTGCCGCAGCTCAAAGCGCACATGCCGGCCGACGGCTCGATACGCCTCGCCGGCAGTGCCGACAGCCTCAGTGAGACCTTGAGCACGATGAGCCGCGTGTTCGCACTGGCGCTGGTGGTGCTGCTGCTCCTGATGACGGTGCTGTTCCGCTCGCTGCGCGACAGCGTCATCGTGCTGCTCACCGTGCCGCTCGCGCTGGTCGGCGGCGTGGTGGGTCTGCGGCTTCTCGACCTCGTGAAGTTCCAGGCGCTCGACCTCCTGTCGATGATCGGCTTCGTCATGATGATCGGGGTCATCATCAATCACGCCATCCTGCTGGTAGCGGCGGTACGCACCGTCGAGGGCGAGGGCACCCCGCTCGAGGAAAGCATCCGCACCGGTCTGCAGCAGCGGCTGCGGGCCATCCTGGCGAGCACCCTCACCGGGGCGCTCGGCGCCTTGCCCATGGCCGTCAACCCGGGTCCCGGCAGCGTCATCTATCGCGGCCTCGCCGCGGTCAACATCGGCGGCGTGGTCATCAGCCTCGCCTTCAGCCTGGTCCTGATTCCGGCGCTGATGCGTCTGCTGGCGCGCGAGCGGCGGTCGGCGCCGGCCGTCGCGCCCGCCGCCCTTGCCTGAGGTCACCATGACTCGTTCCAAGCTCGCCCGTCTCACGGTTCATGCGCTGGCGGCAGCCGGCGCCACCTGCATGGCTCCGACGGCCACCGCGGCCGATGCTACCGGCGCGCAGCGGGCGGTCGTCGAGGTTGGCACGGTGAGCTTGAAGCCGGTGGCGGCGGTGAGCTGGATTCCGGGGTCGGTCGTCAGCCGCTCGGACGCGCGTATCGCGACCGTGATCGCGGGACGGGTCACGTGGATCGCCGAGGTCGGAACCCGAGTCCGGCAGGGCGAGCCCCTCGCCCGCCTCGACGACACGGTCTCGCGCCTGCGACTGGAAGACCTGCGGGCACAGGTAGCGCGGGCCAGCGCCCAGCACGCCGTAGCGAGCTCGCAGCTCGAGCGCTTCAACCGCCTGGCGGCCACGCAGGTGCTGAGCGCGAGCCAGCTCGAGGACGCGCGCGCGCAGCGCGAGGTCTCGGGCGACGACGTGACGCGCGCCAACGCCCAGCTTCGGCAAGCGCAATACGAGATCGATCAATCCGTGATCCGCGCACCCTTCCCGGGTGTGGTGAGCGAGCGCTTCATCCAGCGGGGCGAGTATCTGCAGACGGGTGCGGCCACCGTGCGCCTCGTCAACACGGAGGACGTCGAAGCACGCGCGACGGCCTCGCTCGACCTTGCCGCCAACGTTCACGCCGGCCAGACGGTCAGCGTGCGCGATCATGGGATCGAGAGGTCGGGCAAAGTGCGCACCGTGGTGCCGGTGGGCGACGACCGCTCGCGCCAGTTCGAGGTGCGCGTGAGCATCCCGGGCCCCGAATGGCTGGTCGGTACTCCAGTCGAGGTGAGCCTGCCATCGAGCCCGGCGCGCACTGCGGTCACGGTGCCGCGCGATGCCCTCGTGATCCGCCAGAACCGCTCCTACGTGTTGCGGGTCACGCCCGCCGGCACCGTCGAAGAGCTCGACGTCACTCCGGGCATCGGCATCGACGACAGTGTCGAGGTGCGTGGGGCGCTGTCGCCGGGCGACCGGCTGGTGGTGAGAGGCGCTGAGCGGCTGACGCCCGGACAGGCCGTCAGAGTCATCGATCCCACTCAGCGCACCACCGCGGGTCATCCCGGCTGAGGCGCCTCAGGCCGCGGCGCGGCTCCTCCACAGCAGCGGAAACAGCGCATGCTCCATGGGAGCGCCCGCGGCGAGCTCCGACTCGAGTCCGGGGAAATCGGGCGAGGTCTTCCAGTGCCGCGGCGCGTGCCGGATGTCATCTCCCAGCAGCCGTACCGAGAACACCCGACGGCGCTGGCCGGGACCGACCCCCGCGGTGGCGTGCAGCGTCAGCATGTGAAAACACACCGCATCGCCGGGCTCGAGCGCCCAGCCGAGGATGCGGTAGCGGCCGCGATCGGCCTCGATGTCCGGCAGGTCGGCGAGTGAGCCTTCGGGAAACCATTTCGCCTCTGCGGCGAGGAAGGAGCGCGGCATGAGCCAGGGGCCCAGGTGCGAGCCGGCGACGAACTCGAGCGTCGACTCGCGCGAGACCGGATCGACCGGAATCCAGAAGCTGCAGTTCTGCCGGCCTTCGATGTTGTAGTAGGGCTGATCCTGGTGCCAGGGCGTGCGCTGCCGCGTGCCGGGCTCCTTGGTGAGCATGTGGTCATGGTAGAGCCGCGCCGTCCGGCTCTGCATCAGCAGCCCCCCGACCTCCCCGATCGCGGAGTCGAAGATCACGCGCCGATAGCGCTCGTTCTCCTGCCAGCAGCAGAAATCCTCGAGGAAGAAGCCGGGATCGTCGCGTGCGCTCGCCACCTTGGCGCGCGGGCTCGGCTGCGCGAGGTTCGCATCGATGCCCGCGCGCAGCAGCTCGACCTCCGCGGGCGCGAGCAGCCCGCGCAGCACGACGGCGCCGTCCGCCTGAAATGCCGCCGCATCGACGCGCGAGAGGCGCGGGTTTGCCAGATCCGTTGCCGGCATGACTATCCGCCGCTGCGCAGAATCTGCCGGCAGGTATGCACGAAACGGCGGCGGTCGGCTTCCGACTCGATCTCCTCGCCGAGCTGCACGATCAGGGCGTCCGCGCCTGCGGCGCTCGCCGCTGCGCGCTTCACGAGGTGACGTGCGAGCGGCCCGATGTAGCCCGCGAGCTCGCTCTCGAGGCGCCTGAGCTGAGCCGCATCGACCCACTCGCCCCGTGCGGCCTGCAGGGCCGGTACGCTGCCGGTCGTGCCCGGGGAGGGGGTGGGCGCCCGCGCGTAGCTGCCGGTAGCGGCGCTGGCGGGAGGCGCGGGCGCCTGCGTGCGCAGAAACGCCTGCAGGTAATCAGCCAGCTTGGCGTAGTGGGGCTCGAGCGGCGGCGGAAAGGCATCGAGCCAGTGCTGGCTGCTGAGAAAGTACTCGAGGCTTCGCGAAGGCAGCACGTCTTCGATGCGAAACGGCAGGACCGCAACGCGGCGGTGCACGGCGCGCTCGACCTCGC
>JASHQW010000133.1 GCA_030038875.1 Gammaproteobacteria bacterium
GGCAAGACGATGCTGCTGCAGAACATCGCGACCTCGATCACCGCGAACCAGCCCGAGGTGTACCTCATCGTCCTGCTCATCGACGAGCGGCCGGAGGAAGTCACCGAGATGCAGCGCACGGTGAAGGGCGAGGTGGTGTCCAGCACCTTCGACGAGCCCGCGGCCCGCCACGTGCAGGTGGCCGAGATGGTGATCGAGAAGGCCAAGCGCCTGGTCGAGCACAAGAAGGACGTGGTGATCCTGCTCGACTCGATCACACGTCTGGCGCGCGCCTACAACACCGTCGTGCCCTCGTCCGGCAAGGTGCTCACCGGTGGCGTGGATGCCAACGCACTGCAGCGCCCCAAGCGCTTCTTCGGTGCGGCGCGCAACATCGAGGAGGGCGGGAGCCTCACCATCCTCGCCACCGCGCTCATCGACACCGGCTCGAAGATGGACGACGTGA
The DNA here is from genome assembly GCA_030038875.1 of Gammaproteobacteria bacterium. Taxonomy (GTDB): domain Bacteria; phylum Pseudomonadota; class Gammaproteobacteria; order Steroidobacterales; family Steroidobacteraceae; genus 13-2-20CM-66-19. Next base: position 446 of record JASHQW010000133.1, read on the forward strand.
TCTACGAGGAGTTCAAGGGCACCGGCAACAGCGAGATCCATCTCGACCGGCGCATCTCCGAGAAGCGCGTCTTCCCGGCGGTCAACATCAACCGCTCCGGCACACGCAAGGAGGAGCTCATCACCGATCAGGGCGAGCTCGCCAAGATGTGGATCCTGCGCAAGCTCCTGCACCCGATGGACGAGCTGGCCGCGATCGAGTTCCTGCTCGACAAGATGAAGGACACCAAGTCGAACGGCGAATTCTTCGAGGCGATGAAGAGATAGGGCTGAGGCCGGTCACGGGCGCCGTGAGTCCATCGGCCGGGGGTCGCTTAGCTTCATTTCGCGATAGTTAGGCAAGTGCCTAACTATCGGCCTGGGGACCTCTGCGCATTCCCGTCAGAGACTCTTGCCGTCGAAGTGCGTGACCTTGAGCGCGCTCAGGTCGAGATCCGGGGATGTGCACAGCGTCACGTCGGCGTCCGGCGACGCTGGCACTGTCCCGCCACCCGTCAGTAAGATGCGGCGAACCCCGCGGCCCCGTGCGGGAGGGAGTGCACGCTCGCATGCGCATCTGGCTCGCGGTCGCAGTCGTGGTTCTCGCGACTCAGTCGGGGCTTGCGTGTGCCGACGTCGACAAGTTGTCGGGGGCCCCGCTGCCCCCGGAGAAAACGCCCGAACGGTCCAGCCCGATCCACGATCACTTCTATATCCTCGGCGCGTTCTATTCGCCGGCGGTCAGCACCGGCGTGCGGATCGACCCCACCACCGGCGTGCCACCCGGTACGCTCGGCACGCCGGTCAACGCCGAGCGCGATCTCGGACTCCCGGCGCGACTGCACCAGGGGCGGGTCGAGTTCATGTTCCGTATGCGCGAGCGCAACAAGCTGCGCGTGGAGTATTACGAGGCGGACCGCTCGGCCAATCAGACGCTCGCCAACACCATCGTTTTCGGCGATCAGACCTTCCTCGCCGGCGAGATGGTGCAGACCTCGATCAACTGGCGCACCTTTGGCCTGACGTACAGCTACTCGCTCTATCGCAGCGACCGCTTCGAGGTGGGCACCGGGCTCGGCCTGTTTGCCCTGCAGGCCGAGGCGATGGGTGAGGTTCCGGTCACCGGTCAGGAGACGGACAAGTCGGCCGCCGAGGCGGTGCCGACACTGGCGCTCGATCTCACCTGGTGCATCTCCAGACGCTTCGACGCCACCGCGCGGGCTAACTACGTGAAGGTTGCGATCAGCGGCTTCAACGGCTCATTCACCGACCTGCATGGCGATCTGCAGTACCGCTGGAATCCCTACTTCTCGCTCGGGCTCGGCTTCACCAGCATGCGCATCTCGCTGTCGGGCGACAGCGGCAGCAGCATTCCGGGCGTGATCTCCATGAGCTTCAAGGGCCCGGAAGGCTTCGTCCGCTTTAGTTATTAGTCGGTCACCACGTACGCCCGCGCGAACAGCTCCGGCATCCGCACCGCGCGCCCCGAATCGAGGTTGATGCACACGTATTCGGTGCGGGCGCGCGCCAGCGTAACGCCGTCCGCGGCCCGCACCACCTGGAAGCGCCGCTCGACCCGCAGCCGGCCGTCGCTGTCGGCGATCCAGGTCGCGACGCGCACATGATCTCCCTGCAACGCTGCGCGCACGAAGTCGATCTCGGTGCGCAGCGCCGCCATTCCCCGCCGCATTGCTACGCACCGTTCGAGCGGCACGCCGAGCGCCGCCGAATGCGACCAGGCGGCGCGGTCGAGCCAGGTGAGGTACACGGCGTTATTGACGTGATCGTAGGCGTCGATGTCCCGCGCCTCGGCCTCGAGCCCGATGACGTGCGGGGAGGGGTGATCGAAAGGCATCAGCGCCTCACGGGCCGCCGCCCTCGCGTTGCACCGCGCGGTAGCCGATGTCGCGGCGGTAGTGCGCGCCGGCCCAATGCACGCAGTCGGCGAGCGCGTAGGCCTGGCGCTGCGCCGCGGCCACGTCCGTGCCCAGGCCGACCGCGCACAGGACCCGTCCGCCGTTGGTGAGCACCCTGCCGGCCGCGAGGCGCGTGCCGGCATGGAAGATCTTTCCGGGCAGCTGCGCCGCGCGCTCCAGCCCTTCGATGACGTCGCCCTTGCGCACGCTCTCGGGGTAACCCGCGGCCGCCATCACGACGCCGAGCGCCGCGCGCGGATCCCAGTGTGCGCGCTCGCCGTCAAGGCGCTGGTCGAGCGCCGCCTCGCAGAGCACGGTGAGATCCGACTGAAGGCGCATCAGGATGGGCTGCGTCTCGGGATCGCCCAGCCGGCAGTTGTACTCGAGCACGTTCGGGGTCCCGTCGGGAGCGATCATGAGGCCCGCGTACAGGAAGCCGGTGTAGGGGAGCCCCTCCGCCGCCAGCCCGCGGATCGTGGGCTCGATGACCTCGCGCAGAATCCGCGCGTGCAGACTCGCGGTGATCACCGGGGCGGGCGAGTAGGCTCCCATGCCCCCGGTGTTCGGCCCGCGGTCGCCGTCGTCGCGGCGCTTGTGGTCCTGCGAGGTCGCAAGCGGCAGGATGTGCACGCCGTCGGCCATGACGATGAAGCTCGCCTCTTGCCCCGCGAGGAACTCCTCGATCACCACCTCGTGACCCGCGCTGCCGAACTGCCCGGCGAACATTCCCTCGACGGTGGCGAGCGCCTCGTCGTGGGCAGCGGCGATCACGACGCCCTTGCCCGCTGCGAGCCCGCTCGCCTTGACGACCAACGGCGTCGGCTGTGCGCGCAGCCACGCCGGATCGAAGCGCTCGCGGGTGAAGGTCGCCGAGCGGGCGGTCGGAATGCCGTGGCGACCGAGGAAGCTCTTGGCAAATGCCTTGGAGCCCTCGAGTCGCGCGGCGGCCTGCGTGGGTCCGAAGCACCGGAGGCCCGCGGCGGTGAAGGCATCCACTGCGCCCGCAACCAGCGGCGCCTCGGGACCGATGATGGTGAGAGCGACGCGCTCAGCGGCGGCGAGGCGCGTCAGCCCGGCGAGGTCCTCCGCGGCGACCTCGACGTTGCGCACCCGGGGTTCCGCCGCCGTGCCGGCGTTGCCCGGGGCGACCAGCACCTCGCTCACGCGCGCCGAGGACGCACACTTCCAGGCGAGCGCATGCTCGCGGCCGCCGCCCCCGACGATCAGCACCTTCATCGCAGCGCGCGCCTAATGCCGGAAGTGCCGCATGCCGGTGAATACCATGGCCATCCCGTGCTCGTCCGCGGCGGCAATCACCTCGGCGTCGCGCACGCTCCCGCCGGGCTGGATGACCCCGCGGATGCCAAAGCCGGCGGCCACGTCGAGGTTGTCTCGAAACGGGAAAAAGGCGTCGGAGGCCATTACCGCGCCCGCCACCGGCAGCTTTTCGTCCGCGGCCTTCATGGCGGCGAGGCGCGTCGAGTAGACGCGGCTCATCTGGCCGGCGCCGACGCCGATCGTGGCGCGCTCGCGCGCCAGCACGATGGCATTCGACTTCACGAACCGGCATACCGTCCACGCGAACCTCATATCGAGGAGCTCCTCCGCGGTCGGCTTGCGGCGCGTCGGCACGCGCAGTTCGCCCTCGGGCAGGTCTTCGAGGTCGTGCGACTGTACGAGCAGCCCCCCGGTCACGCTGCGCAGCTCGGGGCCGCCGCTCGCCGGGGTGCCGAGATCCCCGAGCGCGAGCACGCGCACGTTGGGCTTGGCAACAAGAAGGCGCGCCGCGTCGGCGTCGACGGACGGTGCCGCCAGCACCTCGACGAACTGGCGCTCGGTGATGAGACGCGCGGTCGCCGCGTCGAGCGCGCGGTTGAAGGCGATGATGCCGCCGAATGCCGAGGTCGGATCGGTGCGGTAGGCACGCTCGTAGGCCTCGCGGGGCGTAGCGGCGAGGGCGGCACCGCAGGGGTTGGCGTGCTTGACGATGACGCAGGCGGGAGCGGCGAACTGCCGCACGCACTCGATGGCGGTGTCGGCGTCGGCAATGTTGTTGAACGAAAGGTCCTTGCCCTGCAGCACCTCGGCGCGGGCGACGCTCGCGCCGCGCGCGCCCGGGTCGCGGTAGAAAGCCGCGCGCTGGTGCGGATTCTCGCCGTAGCGCAGGTCCTGAACCTTGTCGAAGACGAGGGGCAGCGTCGCGGGGAAGCGCGGCTCGGGCTCCCGGGAGGCGAGATAGGCGGCCACCATGGCGTCGTAGGCCGCCGTGTGAGCGAACGCCTTGGCCGCAAGGCGCGCGCGCGTCGCCGCGTCGCTTCCGCCCTGATGAGTGTCGAGTTCCTTCAAGACCGGCGGGTAGTCCGCCGGGTCGACCACCACCAGCACCGACTCGTGGTTCTTGGCCGCGGCGCGCAGCATAGCCGGGCCTCCGATATCGATGTTCTCGATGGCGTCGTGGTAAGTGCAGTCCGGGCGCGCCACGGTCTGCGCAAACGGGTAAAGATTCACCACCAGGAGATCGATGGGCGCGATGCCGTGCTGCGCCATGACCTGCTCGTCGACGCCGCGCCGCCCGAGGAGTCCGCCATGGATCTTCGGATGCAGCGTCTTCACCCGCCCATCCATGATCTCGGGAAAACCGGTATAGCCCGCCACCTCGCGCACCGCGATGCCGTTGGCGGTGAGAAGGCGCGCCGTACCGCCGGTCGAGAGGATCTCCACGCCGCGCTGACCGAGGGCGCGCGCGAGATCGATCACTCCGGTCTTGTCGGAAACCGACAGCAGGGCGCGGCGCACGGGTGGCGACGACATGGGCTTCAGCCCCTCATGACGGCCGGCGCGCACGGGCGCCGGCGGGAATCAGCGGCTTCAGGAGCCTGCAAGTCCGAACTGCTTCAGCTTCTTGCGCAAGGTTCCACGATTGATGCCGAGGATGCCGGCGGCGCGGCTCTGATTGCCCTGCGCATAGTCGAGCACTACGCGAAACAGAGGCTCCTCCACCTCGCGCAGCACCAGGTCGTACAGATGGGCGGGTCGGTGGCCGTTCAGGCTCGTGAAATACTCGCTCAGCGCGCGTTCGGCGTGATTGCGCAGCGGCAGATCGCGTCCATTCACTCTGGCGGCGGCGGCTTCACGAGACCGAGTCTTCTTTTTTGCCGTCATGTGACCCCCCGAGGAAAAAACCATTCTCAGGCCGCCACGGCGGCCTCACCCACCCATTCATCGAAATGCTTAAGCGCCTGCGCGAACTGTGCGGCGGTATTCGCGGCCCCCATCAGATCCCGCCGGACCGACACCGGCTCATCCAGCAACTGCCCGCAATACCAGCCGAGATGTTTGCGCGCGATCCGGACTCCGGTCTCCTCGCCGTAGAAGCTGTACACCGAGTCGAGATGCGCAAGGATAATATCACGCAGGTCGGCGCGCTGAAGTGCCGGCGTCGCAAATCCGCTGTGCAGCTCGCCGCAGAGCTCGCGGTTGACAGCGCGAAAAATCCATGGCGACCCGTGGCTCGCGCGGCCGATCATTACTCCGTCTGCACCGGTGAAATCAAGTACCTCGCGGGCTTTTTTTCCGTCGCTGATATCGCCGTTGGCGAATACCGGAATGCGTACCCGCGCCTTGATGTCGCGAATTGTCGCGTACTCGGCCGAGCCGGCGTAGAAATCCGCGCGGGTGCGCCCGTGCACGGCGAGCGCTGCGATGCCGCAGCGCTCGGCGATCGATGCAATTTCGACGCCGTTCACGTGCTCGCGATCCCAGCCGGTGCGGATCTTGAGCGTCACGGGCACATCGACCGCGCGCACCACCGCCTCGAGAATGCGCGCCACCAGCGGCTCGTCCCTGAGCAGTGCCGAGCCGCACAGCTGGCCGCACACTTTTTTCGCCGGGCAGCCCATGTTCAGGTCGATGATCTGCGCGCCGAGCGCGACGTTGAGGCGCGCCGCCTGGGCGAGTACCTCGGGATCGGCGCCGGCGAGCTGCACGACGCGCGGCTCGGGCTCGCCCTCGTGGTCCATGCGGTAGCGCGACTTGGCGCTCGACCACAGGCGTGTGTCCGCACTCAGCATCTCGGAGGCCGCGAGCCCCGCGCCGAGCCTGCGGCAGAGAATGCGGAAGGGCCGGTCGGTCACCCCGGCCATGGGTGCGAGCACGACGGGCGAGGGCAGGACGTGAGGCCCGAGCCGCACTTTAGCCGCGCATTGCCCGGCGCGAGCGGTGTGCGAGGCACCAGCCCGTTGCCGAGGCACACGGATGTGCCCGCCGCCAATTCATCTAACGGCGCTCGCGTCGTTGGCGCAGGCGACGCCGCCGGCGAGCGGCAGGCAGGCATCGAGCTCGAAGCCGACGGCACTCGCGCCGGGATCCACGAAGGCGAGCTCGGCGTCGATACGCTGATCCCTCCCGAGCAGTGCGGTCGGCGGGATGCTGCGCGGCAGATAGTCGCGCGGCTGCACGTCGCGCGAGGCGAGGCGGTTGCCGAAGCGGTCCTGGAGTGTCACGCGCAGCAGCGGCAGCGGCTGCGGCTTCGCGCCCGCGTTACGGATGCTCGCGCGCACGGTGATGGCGCCGACGCTCCCCTGGTCCACCGTGGCGCCGAGCTGCCGCACATCGTAGGCATGCAGATCCCAACGCGGTGTGAGCTGGATACCGAGCGAGGCGTACAGCGCGCTCAGCGGCCGGCCGAAGCGCGGGTCGGTGGCCAGCGCGTCGCGCTGGTGATCGATGATCTGCGCGATGAGGATCAGTCCGAGCGCCACGGCGCCCAGGGTCCAGAGGAGCGGGCTGCGAGCGCCTTGAGGCGCGGCGACCGGCTCGAGGGATGCCGCCTCGTCGGCCGCGGCCGCAGCCGCGGGCGGCTGAGGAGCGCGCTCGCTGGCCGCCTCGGGGCGCGCCGGCGCGACGGCCGCG
>JASHQW010000023.1 GCA_030038875.1 Gammaproteobacteria bacterium
TTGCTCGAGCCACGAAGAGTAATTGCCGTGCCACGGAATGCCGTGGCCGCGGTCGAGCTCGAGGATCCACTTCGCGACATTATCGAGAAAGTACCGGTCGTGCGTGACGGCGATGACTGTGCTCGGGTACTCCTCGAGATAACGCTCGAGCCATGAGATCGACTCGGCGTCGAGATGGTTCGTCGGCTCATCGAGCAGCAGCATGTCGGGAGCCGACAGCAGCAGCCGGCAGAGCGCCACGCGGCGCTTCTCCCCGCCGGAGAGGGTGCCGATGCCCGCCTCCCACGGCGGCAGGCGCAGCGCGTCCGCGGCGATCTCGAGCTTGCGCTCGAGTTCCCACCCGCCGGCGGCGTCGATGGCGTCCTGCAGCTGCGCCTGCCGCGCGAGCAGCGCATTCATCTGCTCGTCGCTCATCGGCGCGGCGAGCTGCTCGCTGACGTGGTTGAACTCCTCGAGCTGGCGGAAGGTCTCGCTGAGGGCCTCGATCACGGTGGCGCGCACGTTCTTGGCCGCATCCAGCTGCGGTTCCTGCGGCAGCAGGCCGATGCGGATACCGTCCTGCGGCCGTGCCTCGCCGTCGAAGCTCGAGTCGACACCCGCCATGATCCGAAGCAGCGTCGATTTGCCGGCACCGTTGAGGCCGAGCACGCCGATCTTGGCGCCGGGGAAGAACGACAGGCTGATGTCGCGCAGGATGACGCGCTTCGGCGGCACCACCTTCGACACGCGGTTCATCGTGAAGATGTATTGGGCCATGGACGGGCGGGCTTGTAAGTGACTGCAATTTCAGATTATGGGCGAGGCCGGCGGGCTTGGCGATGGGCGCTGAGCGCCGTCGGGACGCCTGCGCTGCCCGCCGGCGCGCGTGCGTGTGTTAGGCTCTGCGGGCGGGACATCCTCACTGGGCCTGGGAAGCATCCGACCGACATGAGTGCCGGCGTTGGAGTGATCGTCAGCGAGCGCCTGGCGCGCTACGGTTTCGGCGACGGCCACCCCTTCGGTCCGGATCGCCTCAGCGCCTTCGTGCGCGAGTTCGAAGCCCGCGGTCTCGAGAAGCGCGTGCGACTGCTCGAGCCGCGCAGCGCCTCGGACGACGAGCTGCTGGCGTTTCACACCGCGCGCTACGTCGAGTTCGTGCGCGCCGCGTCCGCGAGCGGCACGGGCCTGCTGGATGCCGGCGACACGCCCGCTTTCCGCGGCGTGTACGAGGCCGCCGCGGGAGTGGTCGGCGCCACCTTGAGCGCGATGGAGGCGATCATGCGCGGCGAATGCCGGCGTGCCTTCGTGCCGATCGCCGGGCTGCATCACGCCGCGCGCGATCGCGCCGCGGGCTTCTGCGTCTTCAACGACTGCGGCGTCGCCATCGAGCAGCTGAAGCGCGCCGGGCTCGAGCGCGTGGCCTACGTCGACATCGATGCACATCACGGCGACGGCGTGTTCTACGGCTTCGAGGAGGACGCGGCGGTGATCTTCGCCGACCTCCACGAGGATGGACGCTACCTGTATCCGGGCACCGGGTTTGCGGGCGAGACCGGCCGTGGCGCTGCTGCCGGCACCAAGCTCAACGTGCCGCTGCCGCCGGGAGCCGACGATGCGGTGTTCGCGCACTGCTGGCCGGACGTGCTGGCGCACCTCGAGAAGTTCGCACCGCAGTTCGTGCTTCTGCAGTGCGGTGCCGACAGCATCGCCGGCGATCCGATCACGCACCTGCGCTTCTCGCCGGCGGTGCACGGCCGCGCCGCGCGCGACCTCGGCGAGCTCGCCGACCGGCTGGGCCACGGGCGTGTGCTGGCCATGGGCGGCGGGGGCTACAACCGCACCAACCTCGCCCAGGCCTGGACCACGGTGGTCGAGAACCTGATGTAGCCGCGCTACAATCTGTTAGTTCCCTCAGGTTGTTTGCTTCCTCTCCCGAGCGCGAGGCGCGCATGTTCCGTACGACCCAGACCATCGAAGGCTTCGACCCCGAGCTCGCCGCGGCGCTCGCCGGCGAGCGCCGCCGGCAGGAGGAGCACATCGAGCTGATCGCCTCGGAGAACTACGCGAGCCCGCGCGTGCTCGCCGCCCAGGGCTCGGTGCTCACCAACAAGTATGCCGAGGGCTATCCCGGCAAGCGCTACTACGGCGGTTGCGAGTTCGTCGACGTCGTCGAGACGCTGGCCATCGAGCGGGCGAGGCGCCTGTTCGGCGCCGACTACGCCAACGTCCAGCCGCACTCCGGCTCGCAGGCCAACGCCGCGGCGTACTTCGCCCTGGCGCAGCCCGGTGACACGATTCTCGGCATGAGCCTCGATCATGGCGGCCACCTCACGCACGGCGCCAAGGTCAACTTCTCGGGCAAGTTCTTCCGCGCCGTCCAGTACGGCATCCGCTCCGACGGTGGCGAGATCGACTACGGCGAGGTGCAGCGCCTCGCCGAGCAGCACCGGCCGAAGCTCATCATCGCCGGCTTTTCCGCCTACTCGCGCGTCATCGACTGGGCGCGCTTCGCGCGCATCGCCCGCGAGGTCGGCGCCTGGTTCGTGGTGGACATGGCGCACGTCGCCGGGCTGGTGGCGGCCGAGCTGTATCCCAACCCGATTCCGCATGCGGATGTCGTGACCACCACGACGCACAAGACGCTGCGGGGTCCGCGCGGCGGCCTGATCCTGGCGCGCGCCAACGAGGAGCTCGCCAAGAAGCTCAATTCCATGGTGTTCCCCGGCACCCAGGGCGGCCCGCTGATGCACGTGATCGCCGCCAAGGCGGTGGCGCTGGCCGAGGCGCTGCAACCGGAGTTCCGCCACTACCAGCGTCAGGTGCTCGGGAACTCGCGCGCCATGGCGGCGCGGCTCGCCGGGCGCGGCTTCCGGATCGTCTCCGGCGGCACCGACAACCACCTGTTCCTCATGAGCCTCGCGGATCGCAACATCACCGGCAAGGATGCCGACGCGGCGCTCGGCCGCGCCAACATCACGGTGAACAAGAACGCAGTGCCGAACGACCCGCGCCCGCCGATGGTGACGAGCGGGCTGCGGATCGGCACGCCGGCCTCGACTACGCGCGGCTTCCGGGAAGCCGAGGTTGAGCAGGTCGCGGACTTCATCGCCGAGGTGCTGGACGCCGAGGGCGCGCCTCCGGTCGTCGAGCGGGTGCGCGGGCGGGTTCTGGAGCTGTGCCGGCGCTTCCCCGTCTACGGGACGTGAGCCGCTAGCGGACGGGCAGCCGCATGTACTGTCCCTTCTGTGGCCACATCGAGACCAAGGTGACCGATTCGCGCCTCGCGGGCGAGGGACGCCAGATCCGCCGGCGGCGCGAGTGCCTGAGGTGCGGCGAGCGCTTCACGACCTTTGAGAGCGCCGAGCTCCTCATGCCGATGGTCGTCAAGGGCGACCGCGCGCGCGAGGCCTTCGACGAGCACAAGCTGCGCGCCGGCATGGAGAAGGCGCTGGAGAAGCGCCCGGTGCCGCGTGCGCAGCTCGACGAGGCGGTGAGCCGCATCGTTCACAAGGTGCGCAGCCTCGGCGACCGCGAAGTGCCGGCGCGCACCATCGGCGAGCTGGTCATGGAGGAGCTGCGCCAGCTCGATGAGGTGGCCTACGTGCGCTTCGCCTCCGTGTACCGTCAGTTCGAGGACGTCGAGGCCTTTCACGACGAGATCGA
>JASHQW010000134.1 GCA_030038875.1 Gammaproteobacteria bacterium
GTCAGATAGGGCGGCGTCTCCGCGGAGTAGTCGTGCACGCGCTTGTCGGCGCGGTTGGGCCGCGTGCGCACGATGAGCGCGCGCGCTGCGAACGGCGGCGCGCTGAGCCAGGCGCGCTCGAGGGCGCGCCGCGTGACGACGAGATCGCCCGCGCTGGGTGCGGGATCGCTGCCCTCGGCGCCGGCGGACTCCGGCTCGACGGTCACGAGCAGTGCCGGCAGCAGGCCGAGAGGCGCGACGCGGCTCGCATCGAGCCGCTCGCGGGTGAGATGCCCCACGCACTCGGTGTGCGTGCCGTTGCAATGGGGGATGAGCGAGATGACCTCGCAGTTGCAGCTGGCCCCGCGCGCCACCGTGCCGGGGAAGCCGGGCGCCTCGAAGGGGTGCGCACTGGCGCGCGGCGCGCCGAAGTGGCGTGGCTGCGGACCGGCGAAGTCGAGCTCGAGCGCCAGACTCAGCGGACGGGAGAGATCGACGCTCACCTCGCGGCCGCCGAGCGCGATGCGCGCCTGCATGGCTTAGGCGCGCTCCAGCACCGCGCCGCAGCGCCCGCAGGTGCGCCGCTCGAGGCTCGAGTAGAAGCGCTCGAACACCGGCGGGAACTGCTTCTCGATGTCGGTGAGCTGGAAAAACTCCTCGTACAGGCGGTGGCCGCAGCGCTCGCAATACCACTGGAGGCCGTCGAGCTCGCCCGCGCGGCGGACGCGCTCGATCACGAGGCCCACGGTGTTGGCGGGCCGCTGCGGCGAATGCGGCAGATTGGGCGGGATCAGCAGCACCTCGCCGGCGCGGATCGGCACGTCGACCGCGCGCTCGTCCTGAATGGTCTTCAGCACCATATCGCCCTCGAGCTGATAGAAGAACTCCTGGCCCGGATCGACGTGATAGTCCTTGCGCGCGTTGGGGCCGCCCACCACCATGATGATGAAGTCGCCGTCGCGGAACACGCGCTTGTTGCCCACCGGGGGCTTGAGTGCGCTGCGGTTGGCGTCGATCCATTGCCGGAAGTTGAATGCTTGCAGGGATTGCATGTGTCCTCCGCGTCTTTCGCGTATGGTACGCGCTGCGGCAAAGCGAGGAGAATCCCATGCACGCGAGGCTGGCTAGCGGCACCACGGCGCGCGCCGCCGCACTCGGTGCGCTGCTCATTCTGGGCGGCTGCAGTCACCTGCACTGGCCCTGGCACCGCGCGCCGCCGCCGCCGCCGCCGCCGGTGCACGCGCTCGACGTGAGTGGCGCGGCGAGCCCGGCGCAGTACTGGAAGCGCAACACGCTGCTCCTCGACCTGAGCGGCGTGAGCGGCTCCGGCAGCATCGTGCTCACGCCGGCCGCGGGCAACCCCTGGCCGGTGCGGCTCGCCTTCCGCGTGCGGCCGGGCGCCTTCGGCGTACTCGAGGTGCGCGGCGCGGCGCGCGAGGTGCTGCCGATCGACTCGACCGGGGTGAGGCCCGTGGACCTCGAGCTGCCGCCGGAGATCTACGGCGCGAGCACCGCGCAGATCACCGTGGCGTGGGGACCGGCGGCGGCCGCGCCTTAGCCGTCGGGCTCCTGGTAGCCGCGGCACGGCACGCTGACCGGGGGGCGCGCGCAGTCGAGGTCGAGCGCCGTGAGCGCTCCGCCCCACACACAGCCGCTGTCGAGCCCGACCACGCCGTGACTCTGTACGAAGCCGAGCGCCGACCAGTGGCCGAAGATGACGCGCACCGCGCGGCTCAGGCGCGTGTCGATCGTGAACCACGGCTTGAGCGGCGAGGGCGGCGGCGGTGGCTCGCCCTTCAAAGCCAGATCGACCCGGCCGTCGGCCGTGCACACCCGCAAGCGTGTCAGCACGTTGATCACGAAGCGCAGCCGCTCCATCCCTTGAAGCTCCGGACTCCAGCGGTCGGGCTCGTTGCCGTACATGTGCTCGAACAGCGCCCGCGGGTCGCGCTGCAGCGCCGCCTCGACCTCGCGCGCGAGCTCGAGCGTCATCGCCGCGGTCCATTGCGGCACCACGCCCGCGTGCACCAGCAGATCGCCCGCCTCGCTGTGCGCCAGCGGGCGGGTCAGCAGCCACTCGAGCAGCCTCTCCCGGTCGCGAGCCGCGAGCAACTCGTCCAGCGTGTCGGTTTTCCTCCTGCGGTGGCTGCCGTGCACGAGCGCCAACAGGTGCAGATCGTGGTTGCCGAGCACCACCACCGAGTTGTCGTCGAGTGAGCGCACCAGGCGCAGCGCCTCGAGGGAGCGCGGTCCGCGATTGACGAGATCGCCGACGAACCACAGCCGGTCGCGGTCCGGCGAGAATCTCAGCAGCGCGAGGAGGGCCCGCAGTTCTTCGTAGCACCCTTGGACGTCGCCGATCGCATAGCGCGTCACTGCAGGATGCCGGGCATGGCGAGGCGGAACGGCTCGATCGGCGCATCGAAGTGCGCGCCGTCGTCGGCCAGCATCTGGTAGCTGCCCTGCATGGCGCCCACCGGCGTCTCGAGGACGGCGCCGCTCGAGTAACGGAACCCCTGCCCGGGCTTCAAGTACGGCTGCTCGCCCACGACGCCGTCGCCGCGCACTTCCTCCACCTTGCCGTTGGCATCGGTGATGACCCAGTGGCGCGTCAGCAGACGCGCCGGCACCTGGCCCTCGTTGCGGATGGTGATGGTGTAGGAGAAGACGAAGCGGCGCTCGCGCGGATCGGACTGCTCGTCGAGATAGCTGGTCTCGACGTCGACGCGGATCTTGTGTTCCTGCTGCGTCATGGCGGCAATTCTAGCAAGTCCTCAGGCCCGGCCGACGCGCATCGCGAGCACATCGCACGGGGCGGCGTGCAGCACCGTGTCCTCGGTGAGGTTGACCAGGATCGAGAGGCCGTGGCGCTCGCGGCTGCCCAACATAATGAGATCGGCGTGGTGCTCGCGTGCCACGCGTACGATCTCCGATTTGACATTGCCACTCTCGACGGCGCAGGGCGCGCCGGCCAGCCCCAGGTCGGCGGCCAGCGCGGTGAGGCGCGCCCGGGCGCGCTCGAGCAGCTCTTCCTCGATCGGCACCGACGGCATCAGCGTCTCGCCCATCGGCTCGACCGGAACGAACTCGACGACGTGCAGCAGCTCGATCTCGGCGCCGAGGGCGCCGGCGAGCGCCGCGGCCCGGCGCCCCAGGATCAGGCTGTCCTCGGTCAGATCCACGACCAGCAGGATGCGACGGTAGACCGTCATCGGAGTCTCCCCTGCACGCGCCCCCGCCTCCAAGCCTAACGTCAGACGCGCGCGCGGTCGAGCGCCAGCGCCAGGGTGTTGAATTCCTGCGGTGCCAGCGTCGCGGGCCGGGCGCCGGGATCGAGCCCGCAGGCGGCGATCTCGGCGCCGCTCATCAAGCGGGCGAGGGCGTTGCGCAGCGTCTTGCGGCGATGCGCGAAGGCAGCCTGCACCACCTCGGCGTAGCGCCGGCTCACCGTGAAGCGCGGCTTGGTGAGCACCGTGAGGCGCGCCACCGCCGACCACACCCGGGGCGGCGGCTGGAAGGCGCCGGGCCCCAGGTCGAACAGCCGCTCGACGGCGACGCGCGGGGCGAGCATCACGGTGAGCCGGCCGTAATCGGCCGAGCCGGGCTGCGCCGCGAGGCGGGCTACGACTTCCCGCTGCAACATAACGTGAGCGTCGAGGATGGCATCCGCGTGCGCGAGCAGACGGAACAGCAGCGCGGTGGAGATGTTGTAGGGCAGGTTGCCGACTATGCGCAGCCGTCCGCCGCGCAGCGCCGCGAGGGCCGTGAAGTCGAACTCGAGGGCGTCGCCGACGTGCAGCGCGTGGCGCGCGTCGCCGGCGAAGGCGGCGGCGAGCCGCGCCGCGAGGTCGCGGTCGATCTCGATGGCATCGAGCGTGCAATCCGCGCACTCGAGCAGCTCCCGCGTGAGCGCGCCGCGCCCCGGCCCGATCTCGACCAGATGATCGCCGGCGCGCGGGGCGAGCGCGGCGACGATGCGCCGGATCGCCGCCGGGTCGTGCAGGAAATGCTGGCCGAAGCGCTTGCGGCGCGGCGGCCGGCCCGAGGCTGCCTGGCGCGCCATGAGCGCCTACTGCCGGCTGAGCTCGATGCCCAAATCCATCGCGGCGGCGAGGCTGCCGGCGTCGGCCCTGCCGGTGCCCGCGAGCTCGAGCGCGGTGCCGTGGTCCACCGAGGTACGCACGAACGGGAGCCCCAGCGTCACGTTCACCGCGCTCTCGAAGCCCGCGAACTTCACCACCGGCAGCCCCTGGTCGTGATACATGGCGAGCACCGCATCGAAGCCCTGGAGAAGGCGCGGCACGAACACCGTATCGGCCGGCAGCGGCCCGCGCGCCTGGATCCCCTCGCGCTGCATCCGCTCGACCGCCGGCCCGATCACCCTCAGCTCCTCGTCGCCGAGATAGCCGCCCTCGCCGGCGTGCGGATTCAGGCCGCAGACGGCGATGTGTGGCGCGCGGATCCCCCACCAGTCCGTGAGGGCGCCCGCGAGGATCGCGGCCGTGCGGCACAGCGACTCGATCGTAAGGGCGGCGCTGACCGCGGCGAGGGGCAGATGAGTGGTCGCGAGCGCCACGCGCAGCGTGCCGGTGGTGAGCATCATGACCGGATGCGCGGCATGGGCGCGCTGCGCGAAATATTCGGTATGGCCGAGGAACGTGACGCCGGCATCGTTGATCACGCCCTTGTGGACCGGGGCGGTGACCACGGCGTCGAACTCGCCGGCGAGCGCGCCGTCGACCGCGCGGTCGAGGAGCGCGAGCACGTAGGGAGAGTTGCGCTTATCGAGCCTCCCCGGCGTGCTCGCCACATTGAGCGGCTCCGGCTCGACGAGCAGGGTGCCGGGCGTGTGGCGCTTCCGCGCTCGCGGCTCGTGCGCCGCGTAGGGCCGCAGCTCGATCGCGATACCGGTGAGGCGGGCGCGCTCGGCGAGCAGGCCGACGTCACCTAAGCACACCAGCTCGCAGTCGAGCTCGCGCTGGCTGAGCGCCAAACATAGCTCCGGACCGATTCCCGCCGGCTCTCCTGACGTGACGGCGATGCGGGGAATCATGCCGCCGCCCGCCGCCGGCTACGACTTGAATTCGACGTACGCCTCATCGCGCAGGCGCCGCAGCCAGATCTCGGTCTCCTCGTCCGCCTTGCTCGCGCGGATCGCCTCCATCGCCTTGCGCCGCTTGACGTCGTCGGTGGCGTCGAACTGGCGGTGGCCGAGCATCTGCACGATGTGCCAGCCGTACTGAGTCTTGAACGGCTCGCTGATCTCCCCGTCCTTGAGCGTCGCGAGGTGCTGCTCGAACTCGGGCGCGAACGCCCCGGGTCCGGTCCAGCCGAGATCCCCGCCCTGGGCGGCCGAGCCCGGATCCTCGGAGTTGGTCTGCGCGAGGCCGGAGAAGTCCTCGCCCTTGAGGATCCTGTCGCGCAGCGCGTTGAGCTTCTGCTTGACGGTGGCATCGTCGGCGAGCTCGGTGGTCTTCATGAGGATGTGGCGGGAATGGACCTGGTCCTCGATGGCCTTGGTGTCGGCGCCCCGTACGTCGTTGAGCTTCACGAGGTGGAAGCCGGTCGGAGTGCGCAGCGGCTCGCTCACCTCACCGGGCTTGAGCTTCTCGACCACGTCGGTGAGGAAGGTCGGAAGCTCGGTGCCCTTGCGCCAGCCGAGCGAGCCGCCTTCGAGGGCGGTCTGGCTGTTCGAGTAGGCGACCGCGAGGCGGGCGAAGTCCTCACCGCTCCTGGCCTTCTGGTAGACCTCGCTGGCACGCCGCGCGGCGTCGTCGAGCTGTGCCTGGGTCGCTTCCTGGGGAACCGCGATCAGGATGTGGGAGACGTTGTACTCGTGGTTCCCCGAAGGCATTCTCGCCTGCTTGTCGAGGTACTGGTCGATTTCCTTCGGCGTGACCACGATGCGCTCCATGACGTCGCGTTGGCGCAGCATCGACAGCGTGATCTCCTTGCGCAGGTCCTCGCGGTAGGCGGCGTAGTCGAGCCCCTGAGCGGCGAGCGCCTGCGGCAGCTGCGACAGGGTGAGGTTGTTGCGGTGCGCCACGTCCTGAAGGGCCGAATTGAGCGTCTCGTCGGTGACCTTGATGCCGTCGTGCTGGGCGCGCTGCAGCTGGATCTCCTGCACGACCAGCCGCTCGAGCACCTGCTGGCGCAGCACGTTCTGCGGCGGCAGCTCGAGCTTCTGCTGCCGCAGCCGCTCGCTCACCATCTCGAGCTGCGCGTCGAGGTCGCTGTTGAGCACGACGCCGTCGTTGACGATGGCGGCGATGCGATCGAGCATCACGCCGCGCGTGTCGAGCTCGCGGGTCTGCGCCGCGGCGGTCCCGCACAGGGCGAGCGCCGCCACGCTCACGGCAACAAAGGAAAAGCCCGGGGTCATAATCCGCCGCATCGTTTCGGTTCCTTAAGGTTCAGGAAGGCCCCTCAGGGGGGCTTGATTTTCTGGGTACCCGTATCCGAGGCAGTGTAGCCGCGGATCTCCTCGGTGAGCGAGGTGTCCGTCGCCGATCCGACACCGGCCAGCCCCGCAAGTTCCAGCTGCAGCCAGATTCCCGTGTCCCGCGAGCCAGTAAAGGTGCTGACGTAACGCCGGGCGCCGAGCCGCAGCCGCCAGCAGCACGCACGGTACTCGAAGCCGGCGAATCGCTCCAGTTCTTCGTGGTTGCGCAGGTCGAAGACCTCGCGGGCGAACACGCTCCAGGAGCGGTGGACGGGCCAGGCGGCCGAAGCGTCGACCTGGTCGAAGCCCTGGAGGTCGCAGCCGGTCGCGACACCGGGCTGGATCGCTGCCAGGTCGCACGGCAGCTGCACCCCCTGGACGAACTCCGGCACCTGCACGAAGCGCTCGTAACGGTAGCTCAAGTTGACCACCGTATCGCTCGCCGGCTTGTACTGCAGGTTCACCTGCGTGCGCTCGCTGCGCTGGTTGTCGGGATCCCACTCGACCCCGGCGTCCGCGTTCCAGGCGGCGAAGGCGGTGAGGGCGAGCTGGGCGACGAAGTCCGAGTGCGGCGCGGCGATCGGTGTCTCGCCGGGCAGCGTCACGCGCGGGGGGGTGAAGTAATAGCTCTGGCCGATGGTCGCCGCGAGAAACTGCTGGCCGTTCTGCGTATCGAGCAGCCGGCTGGTGAGCCCAGTGGTCAGCTGGTTGGCGTCGCTCACCCGGTCGGCGCCCACGTAGCGGTTGGTGCGAAAGAGCTCCACCGCGTTCAGGTCGGGGAGCCCGGTGTCGAACACCGGCAGCGCGCTCTGGTCGCGGTAAGGGACGTAGAGATATTGAATGCGCGGCTCGAGCGTCAGCGTGCGCTGCTCGTTGGCCGCCGACTCGCGCTCGAACACGAGTCCCGAGTCGACGCTCGTGAGCGGCAGGGTGCGCGACAGCGAAGTCGGCGCTCCCGGGAGCGTGTCCGAGAGCTGATAGTAGGTCGCACGCCAGGCGAACGCCGGCCGGAAGAAATAGCCCGGGCCGGCGAGCCCCAGCGACACCTCCGGCATCACATCCTCGCGCCAGCCGGTCGGCAGCGGCGGCAGCCCCGCGGTGCTCGGTGCGTGCTGGAAGTCGACGATCTCCGACTCGAAGCCATAGTGCAGCACGCCGAACAGCGTGTAGTCGCTGTCGACCGCGAGCCGCGGCACGCGCGCATAGGGACGCTCGTCGACCAGCACCGTCGTGTCGATCGTCTGGTACTGCTGCGCCTCGCCGTCGACGCTCCAGTGCTCGTCACGGTAGGAGAGGGTGGCGCTGCGGTTGAGGAACGAGGTGCTGGTGCCGGCCGGGGTCTGGGAGAAATCCTGGAAGTAAAGCACGTCGCTCACCGTCTGCGCGTCGACCGTCAGGCGGATGTCCGCCGGCAGCTGCGCGACGTCCTCGAGCTGCACGCGGCTGCGGCTGCCGCCGTAGAGCGTATCGTCCGGCAGATAGTCCCACTGCAGCTCGCCGTGCTGGTCGGAGGTGAGTAAGCGCAGATCGCCCCCTAGATCGGGCCCACGCTTGGTGTACTCGACGGGCTGGAAGGTGAAGTCGGCGTTGGGCGCGATGTTCCAGTAGTAGGGCACCGCGAGCTGGAAGCCATTGTTCGAAGTGCTGCCGATGCTCGGGAAGAGGAATCCGCTCTTGCGCTCGCTGCTCAGCGGGAACGACACCCACGGCAGGTAGAGCAGCGGTACGCCGAGGAAATCGACGCGCGTGTCGCGCCCGGTGCCGACCTCGTTGCGGGTGTCGAGCGTGATGCTGTCGGCCTTGAGCTCCCACGCCTCGTGCTTCACCGGGCAGGTGGTGAAGGTGACGTTCCTGAGGTGCAGCACGCCGTCCGGCGTCAATGCCAGGCGGTCGGCCGAGCCGCGCGCGCCGCGCTCGTGCAGGTCGAACTGCGCGCCCTGGAATTCCGCGCCGGTCGCCGCCGAGTAACTGCCGCCGGCACCGGTCACGTGCACCAGCGGATCGTTGTACTCGATGCGTCCGGCGCTCTGCACGTACTGCTTGGGCTTGTCGATCTGCATCTCGCCGGCGCGCAGCTCGACGTCGCCCTGGCGCACCACGACATTGCCCTTGAGCGCCCCCTTGCCCTCGACGCTCACGTCGGCGGCATCGGCCTTGATCTCGATGTTGCCGGTGCCGCGCGCCGTTGCCGGTTTGCCGGCCGGCTTGGCGGCGGGCGTGCCCGGCAGCGCGATCTGTGACGGACACGGCGGCTCGTCGGCGCGGGCAGCGGGCATGATGTCGCCGAGCGCCATCACGGCAAGAACGAATGTGCCCGGACGCAGCATCAAGAGCGGCATTATAATGGCATGCCGCAGCCACGCGGGCCCGCCTGACATCCCCCATGTCCGATACCGACGCGCGACTTGCGCTGATCGCTGAGTGGTTGTCGCGCGAGCTGCGGCTGCCGGCAACGCGCATCGAGCCCGCTTCGAGCGATGCGAGCTTCCGGCGTTACTTTCGCGTCTTCACCGGCGGCACGACCTACGTCGTGATGGATGCGCCGCCGCGGCACGAGGACGTGCGCCCCTACCTTAAAGTGTCGCGGCTGCTCGAGTCGCTCGGCGTGCACGTCCCGCACGTGCACGAGACCGACACGGAGCGGGGGCTGCTGCTGCTCGAGGACCTCGGCACGACCCTGTACCTCGAGCGGCTGAACGCCGGCGACGACCCCGAGCCGCTGTACCGCGACGCGCTCACCTCGCTCGCGGCGATCCAGCTGCACGGGCGCGCGGCGAGCCGGGAGCTGCCGCCCTACGACCATGCGGCGCTCGAGCGGGAGCTCTCGCTGATGCCCGAGTGGCTGCTCGCGCGGCATCTCGCACTCGAGCCCTCAGGGGCGGAACGGGAGCTGATCGCCGCTGCCTTCGCGTTTCTCATCCGCGAGGGGCTCGCGCAGCCCGAGGTGTTCGTGCATCGCGACTATCACTCGCGCAATCTCATGGTGATGAGCGGACGCAACCCGGGCGTGATCGACTTCCAGGACGCCGTGCGCGGGCCGGTCGGCTACGACCTGGTGTCGCTCCTCAAGGACTGTTATATCGCCTGGCCGCGCGCGCGCGTGGTGGGCTGGGTGAGCGGCTACCGCGCGCAGCTCGCGCACCAAGGGGGCGCGGCAGGCGCGAGCGAGGCCGAGTTTCTGCGCTGGTTCGATCTCATCGGCGTGCAGCGGCACATTAAGGTGCTCGGCATCTTCTGCCGGCTGTGGTACCGCGACGGCAAGGCGGGGTATCTCGCCGATCTGCCGCGCGTGCTCGCCTACGTGCGCGAGACCTGCGGTGAGTACGCGGAGCTCGGGCCCCTCGGGCGCTTTCTCGAGGAGCGGGTCGCCACGGAGCTGCCGCGCGCCACTGCGCGCATCCTGAGCGCGCAGCCTGAGCGGGCGGTGCGCGCGTGAAGGCCATGCTGCTCGCGGCGGGCCGGGGCGAGCGCATGCGCCCGATCACCGACGCTCTGCCTAAACCCCTGGTGCCGGTGGCCGGCAAGCCCCTCATCGCCTGGCACCTGGCCTCCCTCGCCCGCGCGGGCTTCCGCGAAGTCATCGTCAACACCTCCTGGCTCGCGGAGGCGCTGCACGCGGCGCTCGGCGACGGCAGCGCCTGGGGCGTGTCGATCACCTGGAGCGACGAGGGGCCGGTGCCGCTCGAGACCGGCGGCGGCATCTTCCGCGCGGCGCCATTACTCGGGCCCGGCCCTTTCCTGGTGGTGAACGCCGACATCTGGACCGACATCGACTTCGGCGGGCTCTCTCTCGAGGAGGGCGCGCATGCGCACCTCGTGCTCGTCCCCAACCCGCCGCACAATGCGCGCGGGGATTTCGGGCTCGACGGCGACCTCGTCGTCGGCCGCGACACGGACCGATTCACCTATTCGGGTGTCGGCGTGTTCCGGCGCGAGTTCTTCGACGGCGCGAGCGGCGAGCGCTTCCCGCTGCTGCCGCTCTTGAACCGCGCGATCGCCGCGCGGCGCGTGCGCGGCGAGCTGCACCGCGGCGCCTGGAGCGACGTGGGCACCGCCGAGCGCCTCGCGGCGCTGGACGCGCGGCTGCGTGCGCTACAATGAACCGATGCCCGAGCTCAAAGGGATTCCGGTCGTAACGGCCGACACCGCGGCTCCGCGCAGCGGAGAAAAATACGTTACGCCTCAAGGATTTACGGCCATACGCGATGGCGTAAAGGCCCGCGGACCGTACCCGCCCCCTCCGCCTTCCAGAAAGCCCCCGTGGCTCAAGGCGCGCGCCCCTGCCGGTAATGGTTTTCAGAGCGTCAGGACGATCGTGCGCGAGCACCGGCTCGCCACGGTGTGCGAGGAAGCCAAGTGCCCGAACATCGGCGAGTGCTGGAACGCCGGCACCGCGACGCTGATGCTGATGGGCGCGGTGTGTACGCGCGCCTGCCGCTTCTGCTCGGTGGACACCGGCAACCCGCACGGGTGGCTAGACCTTGATGAGCCCGAGAACGCGGCCCGGACTGTCGAGCTCATGAAGCTCAAGTACGTCGTGCTCACCTCGGTCGACCGCGACGACCTCCCGGACGGCGGCGCTGCGCACTACGCCGCCTGCGTGCGCGCGATCCTCAAGCGCAATCCGCACACGGCGGTTGAGGCGCTGACGCCCGATTTCCAGGGCGTGCTGGCCGACGTCGCGACCGTGGTCGACTCCGGGATCGCGGTGTTCGCGCAGAACATCGAGACCGTGCGGCGCCTCACGCATCCGGTGCGCGACCCGCGCGCCGGCTACGAGCAGACGCTCAGCGTGCTCGCGCACGCCAAGCGCCATCGTGCCTCGGTCCTCACCAAGAGCAGTTTGATGCTCGGCCTCGGTGAGACCGATGAGGAGATCGCCGCGACGCTCGGGGATCTGCGCGCCGCGCAGGTCGACATCGTGACGCTCGGCCAGTATCTGCGCCCGACACTCAACCATCTTCCGGTCGAGCGCTTCGTGACGCCCGCCGAGTTCGATCGCTACCGGGAGCGCGCGCTCGCGCTCGGCTTCCTCGAGTGCGTGTCGGGACCCCTGGTGCGTTCGAGCTACCGGGCGGAGCAGGCGCTCAACCGCAACAACGCCGGGCTCGACAACCGGAGTGTCGCGCAGTGAGCGCCCCGGGCGCGTTCGCGGCCGCCACTGCCCCCGCGCCGGAGAGAGCGGCCTGGGGCGCGATCCCGCCGGCGCTGGTCCGCCGCCTCGGGCGCGTCGAGTACCAGCCGACCTGGCGCGCGATGCAGCGCTTCACGGAGGAGCGCGGCGCGACGACGCCGGATGAGATCTGGCTCCTCGAGCACCCGCCGGTGTTTACTCTCGGCGCCAACGCGAGCCGCGCGCACCTCCTCGCGCCCGGCGACATCCCGGTGGTGCAAATCGACCGCGGCGGGCAGGTGACCTATCACGGTCCGGGCCAGCTGGTGGTTTACCCGCTCATCGACCTGAGGCGCTTAAGCGTCGGCATCCGCGACTTCGTCATCGCGCTCGAGCGCGCCGTGATCGATCTGGCAGCCGAGTTCGGCATCGCCGCCGAGGCGCGCCGCGGCGCCCCCGGAGTCTACGTCGGCGGCGAGAAGCTCGCGAGCGTCGGCGTGCGCGTGCGGCGCAACGGCAGCTATCACGGTCTCGCGCTCAACGTGGCGCTCGATCTCGAGCCCTTCTCGCGCATCAACCCCTGCGGCTACCAGGGCCTCAAGATGACGCAGCTGGCAGCGCTCGGCGGGCCGCGCTCGGTGTGGGAGTGCGCGGACGCGCTCGAGCCGCACTTGAGGCGCGCGCTGCGGCTCTCGGCGGCCGGCGACTGACGGCGCGCCGCGCACCGCGCCCCCCGATGCGATGATGCCGGGCGCTCGCCCAACTCTGCTCGCCGGGCTCGCGGGACTCGCCGGACTCGCAGCGCTCGCCGCGCTTGCCGCCTGCGACGGGCGGCACCAGAGCTCTGCCGCGCGCGTCACGCTCCTCAACGTATCCTACGACCCGACGCGCGAGCTGTACGAGGAATTCAACGGCGCCTTCGCGCACTACTGGCTGGGCAAGACCGGCCAGAGACTGCGCGTCGAGCAGTCGCACGGAGGCTCAGGCAAGCAGGCGCGCTCGGTGATCGATGGGCTCGCCGCGGATGTGGTGACGCTGGCGCTCGCGGCCGACATCGACGCGATCGCCACCCAGGCGAAGCTCCTGCCGCCCGACTGGCAGGCCCGTCTCCCGTACAACAGCTGCCCCTACACCTCGACGATCGTGTTTCTGGTGCGCAAGGGCAATCCGAAGGGTATCCGCGACTGGGGAGACCTCATCCGCCCCGGCGTCGCAGTGATAACGCCGAACCCCAAGACCTCGGGCGGCGCGCGCTGGAACTACCTGGCCGCCTGGGCCTGGGCGGTCGCACAGCCGGGCGGAAATGAGGCGAGCGCGCGCGAGTTCGTGCGCCGGCTCTACAGGAATGTGCCGGTGCTCGATACCGGCGCGCGCGGCTCTGCCACGACGTTCGTGCAGCGCGGACTCGGCGACGTGCTGATCGCCTGGGAGAACGAGGCCGAGCTCGCGGTGCGCGCGCTCGGCGCGGATCAGCTCGAGATCGTCGTGCCGTCGGTGAGCATTCTCGCCGAGCCGCCCGTCGCCGTGGTCGACCGGGTGGCGCTGCGTCACGGCACGCGCGAGCTCGCGCAGGCCTATCTCGAGTACCTCTACAGCAAGGAGGGCCAGGAGATCATCGCGCGGCATTTCTACCGGCCGCGCGACCCGGAGGTGGCGGCGCGCTACGCCGCGCAGTTTCCCGCGCTGAAGCTCGCCACCATCGCCGACTTTGGCGGCTGGGACGCCGCGCAGCGCACCCACTTCGCGGACGGCGGGATGTTCGACCGGATCTACGCCCCCTAAAGCGCAGTGCCTAGCGTCCGCGATAACCGGTGCGCTCGACCAGCGTCTTCACTTCCAGCGTGACGACGGCCAGGAGCGTCAGGAGCGACGCCACCGCGAAGGCGCCCACGAAGTTGTATTCATTGTAGAGAATCTCGATCTGCAGCGGCATCGTAGTGGTGAGGCCGCGGATGTGCCCCGACACCACCGACACGGCGCCGAACTCACCCATGGCGCGCGCGTTGCTCAGAATCACCCCGTAGAGCAGCCCCCAGCGGATCTTGGGCAGAGTCACCTTGAAAAAGGTCATCCAGCCTCCGGCGCCGAGCGTGATCGCGGCTTCCTCCTCGTCGTTGCCGAGCTGCTGCATCAGCGGGATCAGCTCGCGCGCGACGTAGGGAAAGGTGACGAACATGGTCGCGAGCATGATGCCCGGAAGCGCGAAGATGACGCTGATGTCGTGCCGCTGCAGCCACACGCCGAACCAGCCGTGCAGGCCGAACAGCAGCACGAACACCATGCCGGAAATCACCGGCGAGACCGCCAGCGGCAGGTCGATGAGCGTGATCAGCATGCTCTTGCCGCGGAACTCGAACTTGGCGATCGCCCAGGCCGCCGCCAGGCCGAATACGATGTTGATCGGCACCACCACCGCCGCGGTGATGAGCGTCAGGCGGATGGCCGCCTGGGTGTCGGGATCGGCGAAACTCACGAGATAGGCCTCGAAGCCGCGCTCGAGCGCCATGGCGAATACGGTCACGAGCGGCGCGATGAGCAGCGCCGCCAGGAACGCGAGCGATGTCGCGATGAACAGCCAGCGCACGAGGGCGCTCAGCCAGGTGTTCTGCCCCGGACGGGTCGCCGCATCGCCCTGCAGTACGGCCAGCGCCGCCGCAACGGGAAGCCTCCCGGCCATCAGTGCGCCGCCCGCGCGTGGCGCCGCCGGTTCCACGCCTGCAGCAGATTGATGGCGAGCAGCACCACGAACGACATCAGCAGCATCACCACGCCGAGCGCCGCCGCGCCGCGGTAATCGAACTGCTCGAGGTGGATGACGATGAGCAGCGGCGTGATCTCGGTCTTCATCGGCAGATTGCCCGCGATGAAGATCACCGAGCCGTACTCGCCCACGGCGCGCGCGAAGGCGAGCGTGAACCCCGTGAGCAGCGCCGGCAGCACGGTCGGCAGGATGATGCGGCGGAAGGCATAGAAACGCCCCGCGCCGAGCGTCTCCGCCGCCTCCTCGAGATCGTGCTGCACCTCGAGCAGCGCCGGCTGCATCGCGCGCACGGCGAAGGGCATGCTGATGAGGGTGAGAGCCAGAGTGACGCCGAGCCAGGTGTAGGCCACCTTGATCCCGAGCGGCTCGAGATAGCGGCCGATCCAGCCGTGCTGCGCGAACACCGTGGTAAGCGCGATGCCCGACACCGCCGTCGGCAGCGCGAAGGGCATGTCGATGAGGGCGTCGATCAGCCTGCGGCCGGGAAACTCGTAGCGCACCAGCGTCCAGGCGATGACGAAGCCGAACACTGCGTTGATGCTGGCGGCCAGTGCCGAGGCGCCGAAGGACAGGCGGTAGGAGCCGAGCGCGCGCGGGCTCGACACCATGGCCACAAATTCGCTCCAGTGCATCGAGGCTGCCGCCAGCACCAGCGCCGCGAGCGGCAGCAGTACGATGGCGCTCAGGAAGAAAATCGTGAAGCCGAAGGTCAGCCCGAATCCGGGCAACACATTGGGCTTGCGGAAGCTCATGGCCGGCGGCTCCTTCAGGACGGCGCCCGGTGCACGACCAGCACCGGCCAGCGGCCGCCATCGAGCAGCGGGCTGAAGCGCTCGGCGAAGCGCGCGAGATCGCTGACGCCCACGATCAGCATCTGCCCGGGCGCCTCCGACAGCCGGCGCGCGAGCTCCTGCGCCACCTCGCGGGACAAAGTGCCGACGTATTCCGCCTCTGCGGGCACGTGCCGCAGAACGCTCTCGGAGACGGCCAGCGTCGCGGGGCGGACTGCCTCGTCCATCCAGTGGATCAACACCCGCTGGGGCACCGTGGCCTGCGCGGGCAGCACCAGCACCTCGTTGGCCCCGTGCCGCAGCAGCCACTCGGCGCGCTGGGCAGCCTGCGGCTCGCAGCTGATCACGGTGGCACCCACGAAGGGCGCGCTCTCTTCGGGTCCGGCGGCGGACGCGCCGAGCTGCGGCTCCGGGCGGATGCCGATGCGGGTCTTCATGCGCGCGGCCAGCTCGGCGAGCAGCGGCTGGCGGGCGAGCGTCTCCGCGGCGGCTGAGCTCGCGGCGCACGCGGTGAAGCTCGACAGGGGCGTCGGCAGCACGTGCACACGGCGCACGCCGATCGCGACGCTCTGACCGGGGTGCAGCTCGAACGCGCGCTGCTCAGGCTGCGTGCGCGTCACCTCGAGGTAGGGGGTCGCGGCCGCATCCGCCGTCGCGAGCAGCGGCGCCGCGCTGCCGTCCTCGAGCCGCAGGCGCAGCCGCTCGAGCGCGCCGGCAAATACCATCTCGTCCACCACTCCCTGGGCGACGAAGCGGGAGCCGAGCTCCGCGGGGGTGGCCGCCACCACGACTTCCTCGGGGCGTACCACCGCGACCACCTCGTGCTCGCGAGGCTGCGGCGAGTGCTCGTGACTGGCGATGGTGGCGGCGCCGACATGAATGCCCTCGGCGCCATTGCGCGCCAGAAAGAGATTCGCGGCGCCGAGAAAGGTGGCGACGAAGCGTGTCGCCGGGCGCGAGTACAGCTCGTGCGGCACGCCGGCCTCGAGCAGCCGCCCGAGATTCATGATCCCGAGGCGGTCCGCCATGGCGAACGCTTCCTCCTGGTCGTGGGTCACCAGCACGGTGGTGATGCCGAGCTCGCGCTGCACCTCGCGGATGGTGCGGCGCAGCTCCTCGCGGATCTTGGCGTCGAGCGCGCCGAAGGGCTCATCGAGCAGCAGCACCTCAGGCTTGTGCGCCAGGGCGCGCGCCACCGCCACCCGCTGCTGCTGGCCGCCGGACAGCTGCGCCGGCAGCCGGTCGTCCATCCCTTCGAGCGCCACCAGCCGCAGCAGCTCCCGGCGGCGCTCGCGGCGGTGGCTGGCGCGCATGTGCCGTACGCGCAGCGCGAACTCGATGTTGTCGGCCACGGTCATGTGGCGGAAGAGCGCGTAGTTCTGGAATACGAGGCCGACCCCGCGCTTGCGCGCGGCGACCTCCGTCACATCGCGGCCGTGCAGCGAGATGCGGCCGTAGTCCACCCCCGTCAGTCCGGCGATGGCGCGCAACAGCGTGCTCTTGCCGCTGCCGCTGGGCCCCAGCAGCACGAAGAATTCCCCGTCGCCGATGTCGAGCGACACGTCGTTCACGACCGGGACGCCGCCGTAGTGCTTGGTGACCTGGTCGAGGGTGATGGACATGAGGGGATGCTACCTGAGCGGAGGCCCGGTCCGTCAGCTCAGCATCGCCCGGCGTGTTGTTCGGCTGGCGCGCTTCGTGGTATCTGGAACGGCTGATGCGGCGCAGGACCCCAAGCTCGAGGGTAGTGGTCGTCGGCGGCGGGTTCGCCGGGCTGTGGGCGGTGAGGGCGCTCGCCCACGCGCCGGTCGATATCACGCTCATCGATTGCTGCAACCACCATCTCTTTCAGCCGCTGCTCTACCAGGTCGCCACCGCGGGGCTCGCCGCGCCATCGATCGCAGCTCCGCTGCGGCATATCCTGCGCCGCCAGCGGAATGTCATGGTGCAGCTCGGCAGGGTCACGGACATCGACAAAGCCGCAGGGACGCTCAGCGTCGACGGCGCGCGCCACGCCTACGACTACCTGATTCTGGCGACGGGTGTGTCACATGCCTACTTCGGGCACGAGGACTGGGCCGAGCACGCGCCGGGCCTGAAGACGCTCGCGGATGCGCTGCGCATGCGCGCGCGCTTCCTGAGCGCGTTCGAGCGCGCGGAGAGCAGCGTCTCGGAGGAGGATGCCCGCACCTGGCTCACCTTCGTGATCGTGGGTGGCGGGCCGACCGGCGTCGAGCTCGCCGGCACACTGGCGGAGATTGCCCGGCACACCTTGAAGCGCGAGTTCCGCCGTATCGAC
>JASHQW010000135.1 GCA_030038875.1 Gammaproteobacteria bacterium
CGGATGCGCCACCGGGCAGCTTGCATTATGATTCGCCGCCCTTCAGGGGCGCGGCCCGCTTCTGAGTTGTTTCGAGGAGTTCGCTGTAAGCCATTGATCGGAGAGGTGGCCGAGCGGTCGAAGGCGCTGGACTGGAATTCCAGTAACATCTTCACCGGTGTTCGTGGGTTCGAATCCCACCCTCTCCGCCACACAGCGAGCATGCCCAAACCGGCCATTTGTTCGCCGGCAAAGGTCACGCCCTTTGCCGGCGAGAGCGACACAGTAAGTAGGTGGGCCTGCGGGAATAGCCGAAGGCTATTTCCGCCAATGAACATGGCGACCCGCATCGGTTTCTCCGCGACGACCAGTCGTGAATCCCGTCAGGGCCGGAAGGCAGCAGCGGCAGCGGCGATGTCGGGTGCCGGAGGCTAAGCTGGTGCGGGCCGCCTCCATCTGAGCTGAGATACTGCATGAGCTATACCGCGCTCGCGCGCAAATGGCGTCCGAAGAAGTTCTCCGAGCTGATCGGGCAGGAGCACGTGCGGCGCGCGCTCGTCAATGCGCTCGACACCGGGCGCATCCACCATGCATTCCTCTTCACGGGCACGCGCGGGGTGGGCAAGACCACCATCGCGCGCATCTTCGCCAAGTGCCTCAACTGCGAGACCGGGGTCACCGCCGAGCCGTGCGGTGTGTGTGCGGCGTGCCGCGAGATCGATGCCGGCCGCTTCGTCGACCTGATCGAGGTCGATGCCGCCTCGCGCACCAAGGTCGACGACACGCGCGAGCTCCTCGACAACGTGCAGTACGCGCCGGCGCGCGGCCGCTTCAAGGTGTATCTGGTGGACGAGGTGCACATGCTGTCGGCGCACTCCTTCAACGCGCTGCTGAAGACACTCGAGGAGCCGCCGCCGCACGTGAAGTTCCTGCTGGCCACCACCGATCCGCAGAAGCTGCCGATGACGGTGCTGTCGCGCTGCCTGCAGTTCAACCTGAAGCGTCTGCCCGCCGCCGAGATCGCCTCCCACATGCGTCATATCCTCGACCAGGAGGGCATCGCCTACGACGCGGCAGGCCTCAAGCTCGTGGCGCAGGCCGCCGACGGCAGCATGCGCGATGCACTCTCGCTCCTCGATCAGCTGATCGCCTTCGGCGGCGGCAGGGCCGGGGAGGCCGAGGCGCGCGCCATGCTCGGCGCCGTCGCCCGCGACCACGTGGTGCGCATCGCGGAGCTGCTCGCCGCGCTCGACCCGGCGGCGCTCATGAAGGGCGCACAGGCGCTCGAGCAGTTCGCGCCCGACTATGGACAGCTGCTCGATGAGCTCGCGGGCCTTCTGGTACGGGTGGGGCTGCGCCAGGCGGTGAGCGACTTCGAGGGCGATGAGGTATTCGCGCCGGAGGTGATCGAGCGGCTCGCGCGTGCCCTCACCCCCGAGGACGTGCAGCTCTTCTACCAGACCGCGATCACGGGTAAGCGCGATCTGCCGCTCGCGCCCGATCCGCGCAGCGGCTTCGAGATGACGCTGCTGCGCATGGTGGCGTTCCGGCCGGCTGGCGTCCCGGCCGGCGACACTGTGCCCGTTGCGGCGCCCGGGGCGGGAGAACCCGCGCGCGCCGCTGCGCCGTCGCCAGGAGAAACCACGCACGGCGCAGCTCCTGGGTCGGGAGAACCCGCGCTCGCCGCAGCGTCGTCGCCTTGGGCGGCGATCGTGAGCACGCTCGAGCTCTCGGGCGCGGCCCGGCAGCTCGCGAGCCACTGCGCGCTCATCGCCCGCCAGGGCGCGGTCGTGCGTCTCGCGCTCGATCCGCACAATCAGCAGCTGCGCACTCCGGCACAGGAGGAGAAGCTGGCCCAGGCCCTGTCGCGCCACTTCGGCGCGCCGGTGCGGCTCGAGTTCCAGTCG
The DNA here is from genome assembly GCA_030038875.1 of Gammaproteobacteria bacterium. Lineage (GTDB taxonomy): Bacteria > Pseudomonadota > Gammaproteobacteria > Steroidobacterales > Steroidobacteraceae > 13-2-20CM-66-19. The sequence continues at coordinate 1,887 of JASHQW010000135.1, forward strand.
ACCGGCGCGGGCGGCGAGACGCCGGCGCTGCTGGCGCAGCGCGCCTCGCAGCAGGAGCTCACCGCAGCGCGGCGCGCCTTCGAGGCGGATCCCGGTGTCCAGGGCCTGCGCGAGCGCTTCGGCGCGACCGTGCTGCCGGACACGGTGCGGCCGGTAAAATGATCACGTTCTCTGACACGGCGCGCGGCGCCTGACGGGCTTTCTCCATGCGTGGCAACTTCAACAACATGATGAAGCAGGTGCAGGCGATGCAGGCCAACATGCAGAAGGCCCAGGCCGAGATCGCCAGCCTCGAAGTGGTCGGCGAGGCCGGCGGCGGCATGGTGAAGATCACCATGAACGGCCGGCATGAGGTGAAGCGGGTGCAGATCGAGGCGGCGGTCGCGGGCGAGGACCGCGAGATGCTCGAGGATCTGATCGCGGCCGCGGCCAACGACGCGGTCCACAAGGTCGAGGCGCGCGTGCAGGAGAAGATGAGCCATCTCACCGCGGGCCTCCCGCTCCCGCCGGGAATGAAGTTGCCCTTCTAGCGTGAAGCACTCGCCGCATCTCGCACAGCTGATCGAGGCGCTCCGTACCCTGCCGGGCGTGGGACCGAAGACCGCCCAGCGCATGGCGTTCCACCTGCTGCAGGAGGGGCGCCCCGGGGGGCGCGCGCTCGCGAGCGCGCTCGATGCGGCGCTCGGGTCGGTGGTGCGCTGCCGGCGCTGCCGCATGCTGACGGAAGCGGAGCTGTGCTCTATCTGCGCGGCACCGCAGCGCGAGGCGGCGCTTCTCTGCGCGGTCGAATCCCCGGCGGACGTAGTGGCCATCGAGTCCTCGGGCAGCTACCGCGGGCGCTACTTCGTGCTGATGGGCCATCTGTCTCC
>JASHQW010000136.1 GCA_030038875.1 Gammaproteobacteria bacterium
TCACGGTGTTGCCGAGCACCGCCGCCCCCGCGAGCGCCATGCTCGCGCAGGGCGCGCTCAACGTGCCGCTCGTGTCCACCGCGGCGAGCGCCCCGACCGCGAAGAGCAACGAATCGCCCGGGAGAAACGGGGTCACGACGAGACCCGTCTCGGCGAAGATCACGGCAAAGAGGATCGGGTAGATCCACAGGTGATACGCCGCGAGGATCTCGACCAGATGCCGGTCGAGATGCAGAACGAGGTCGATGAGCCAGGAGAGCATCGCGGCCAAGGATAGCGGCAAGCGCCGGGCGCAGCCGGCGAAAGTCGCGCCTTTCGCCGGCGGTCCACGGAGTGATGTCCGCAAAATCGCCGCAGGCGATTTTGCCAAATGAACTACGGTACGAGGTCGCGTGTCACTGCCGGCGCGCCCGCGGCGCGCGCGGCGAGGGCGCCGCGGGTCTTGAGCGTCGCGAGCCCGGTATACACGTCCGGGTCGCGCAGGGCGAGCGGCTGAAGGCTGCTCGAGTCCGCCGTCGCCGACTCCTCCGGTCCGTTCGAGACGATGTCGGGAAGAATGCCCTTACCCTGGATCGAGGCGCCGGACGGGGTGAAGTAGTGCGACGTCGTGAGCTTCAGCGCCCCGCCGTGCGCAAGCGGCATGACGGTCTGCACCGAGCCCTTGCCATAGGTCCTGCGCCCGATGAGAAGCGCACGGCCGTGATCCTTCAAAGCGCCTGCGACGATCTCGGAAGCGGAAGCAGTGCCCCCGTCGACGAGCACGACGAGAGGGGCGCCGTTGATGAGGTCTCCGCGGTGGGTCGCATCCATCCTGAACCGAGCCTCGGGAGTGCGCCCGTCGGCGCTGACGATCACGCCCTGCTCGAGGAAGTCATCCGCCACGGCGACGCCCGCCTCGAGCACCCCACCCGGATTGTCTCTCAGATCGAGCACGAGCCCCTTGAGACCCTGCTTGTTGTCTCGTTTCAGGCGCAATATCGCGTGGCTGACGTCCGCCGCGGTCGTCTCCGTGAAGCTCGCGATCCGGATATAGCCGTAGCCGGGCTCGAGGGTCTGCTCCGCGACGCTCGACACTTCGACCTGGGCGCGCCGCAGCGTGAACTCGAGAAGCACGGCGCTCCCCCTGCGGCGGATGGCGAGTCGGACGGTGCTGCCAGAGGCGCCGCGCATGCGCGCGGTGGCGCCGGCCAGATCCCCGCCGATATCGGCGCCATCGATCTTCACGATCTCGTCGCCGGGCTTGAGGCCGGCGTTTTGTGCCGGCGAGCCCTCGATGATGTGCAGCACCTTCACCACGCCGTCGCCGGGCACCACCTCGATGCCGACCCCGGGATAAGAGCCCATGGTGCTGAGGCGTATCTCCTCGAACTCCTGGCTGCTGAGGTAGGCGGAGTGGGGATCGAGCGCGGCCACCATGCCGCGGACCGCGCGCTCCATCAGCACGTGGTCGTCGACGTCCTCGACGTAGTCGCGCTTGATGCGCTCGTAGACCTCGGCGAAGAGGCTCGCCTCCTCCCAGGGAAGGATGGCGCGCGTGCCGGGAGCGCTGAGCTCGCTCGAGCGCTCGGCGAGGACGCCACTGGTGAGCGCGCCGCAGAAGCCGAAGAGGGCTCCGCCAAAGAGCGCGATCAGCGTTCGTGAACGGCTGGACATGTGCTCGAAACTCCCTTCACGGCGTCGCTCCTGCGTACCACATGATGTCGTTCGGTCCCCGTTGCTCGCCGGGCGCCTCGCTCGGCAGCGGCAGCTCGTTCAGGAGCTCCGCGAGCGCGATCGGCCTGCCGATCGCAAAACCCTGGCCATAGTCGACTCCGAGCCCGGCCACGTGATTGCTGATGGCCTCGGTCTCGATGTACTCGGCCACCGTGATGATCGACATGCTGCGGGCGAGGTCGGAGATGGCGCGCACCATGGATTCGGCGCGCTTGTCCTTCACGACGTCGCGGATGAAGCTGCCGTCGATCTTGAGCATGGTGATCGGCAGCTGCCGGATGCACGACAGCGAGGAAAGTCCGGTGCCGAAGTCATCGAGCGCCACGCCACAGCCGAGCTTGCGCAGCCGTCGCATCAGCTCCTCGGCGCGCGGCAGGTGGGCAACGGTGGCATTCTCGGTGAGCTCGAAGCAAAAGAGGTCCGGATCGAGTCCGCTCTCGCCGATCGACTTGATGAGGAAGTCGGCAAATGTGTCGTCATCGAGCGATTGGCCGGAGAAATTGATGGTGAAGCCGACCGCCTTGCCCTCGAGGACCCCGGCGCGGGGCTTCAGGGCCTGGATCACGTGGCTGATCACCCAGCGGTCGATGGTCGGCATCAGCTGATAGCGCGCGGCGGCCGCGAGGAAGCTGTCCGGGCCCATGGTGAGGCCGTCGTCGTTGATCATGCGCAGCAGCAGCTCGTAGTGCGGCCGGGCGCTCTCGGCGGCGGAGAACGGCAGGATGAGCTGCGCATCGAGCCGCAGCCGGTCGTTGTCGATGGCATCGCGCAGCTGCGCGGCGACCGAGATGTCGGCGAAGCGGCGCACGATGCTGGTGTCGCTCGACTGGTAGACCTCGACGCGGTTGCGGCCGCGGTCCTTGGCGGCCTTGCAGGCACTCTCGGCGGCCGCGAGCACGTGGCCGAGCTCGCCGCCCTCGGGGTCGAGGAGCGCCACGCCGATGCTGATCGAGACCGGCGGGCGCGATTCGCCCGGACCCGGCACGAGCCGCTCCGCCCCGGCGCGCAGCGCCTGCGCGAACTTCTCGGCATCGTCCACCTGCGCCGGCAGCAGCACGGCGAAGCGGTCGCCCGAGATGCGCGCGCCGAAGGCTCCGGGCGGCAGGCGCTTGCGAAACAGCTCCCCGAGCTGACCGAGCACCGAGTCGCCGACGTGCATGCCGGCCTTCTCGTTGATGGCGTGCAGCTGATCGACGTCGATGTAGAGCGCGCTCCACTGCTGGCTGCTCTTGCCGTCGGTCACGACCGCCGCCAGGCGGCGCTCGAAGGCGGGGCGGGTGTAGAGGCCGCTCAGGGCGTCGTAGCTCGACTCGACGATGTCGAGCGCCTTGCGGGAGATGATGTGCGCCAGGTGCGCGTCGCGCTGGCTGAAGTGCTCGCTCGCCTCGTCGCGCAGCAGCGCCAGCATGCCGATGCAGCGCCCGGCGCGCGAGCGCAGCGCGCAGGCGAGCACGCGATAGGGATAGGTGTCGGCGATCGAGACGTCGATGTCGTTGACGATGAGCGGCTGGCTCTGCGCCTGCGCGAGCGTCATGAGCTTGCGGTGCGCCTTCATCATGAAACGCGCATCCGGCGCACCGTCGCCGCTCGAGCGCAGCAGCGTCAGGTTCTTCTCCGGCACGAGCAGCGCCCCGGTCGTGGCGCGCAGGTGCTCGATGGTCTGTTTGAGGAGCAGCTGCAGATCGTTGGCGCCGTCGGGAGCGGGCGCGTCCGCCGCTCCATGCGAGAGCACGAGCTCGAGGTCGCGATTGAGCGCCGCGAGCGTGCCGTTCAGCTCCTCGATGTTGGCGTAGGCGATGAAGTCGCGCCGCAGGCACTCGAGCGCCGGCGCCAGCAGCGAGTTGGCGAAGGAGAAATCCTGGTGCTTGCGGTCGCCGCCCTCGTTCGGCCGGCAGACGACTGCGACGATCGCGAGCAGCCCTCCGGCATCGTCGCGCAGCGAGCAGAGATAAACGGGGAGGTTGCCGGCGAGGGTGCGCAGTTGCCCCGCGCCGCCCGCGCTCGAGCGCGCTGCTATGAGCGCGTCCTCGACCACGTTCATGAGATCCGGCCCCGTCATGGTCTCCGAGGACCAGAGGAGCTCCCCGGTGACGCCGAAGATCGCGAGGTTCGAGGCGCGCGGCAGGAGCGAGCGCACCAGGCGGAAATAAGGCTCGAACCGGGCAGCGGAGTGCTCGGCCGGCGAATCGATGCTTTGAGGCGCGCTCATGGGTCGCGGTCGGATGCCACGGGTGTTCTGTCGGAGCCGGACGACACGATTGCGCTTATGTTGTCCGCGATCCTTGCGCGAGTTGGCAAATGGGGGCCGAAGGGGTCGGCGCAGAGCGCAAAAGATTGACGGTGGTCACATCCTGGAGGGCGGGCGGGGGCCCTTTTGCAGGGACGGACGGAGCCTTTTCAGGGGTCCGCGGCCTTGAACCAGGGGCGCGGATCCACGGGCTTGCCACCCTTGCGGATCTCGAAATAAAGCTCGGGTCTGCCGCTTCCGCCGCTGTCGCCGGCGGCGGCGAGTGTTTCCCCCGCGGCGACGTGCTCGCCGGCCGCCTTGTAGAGCCGCTCGTTATGTCCGTAGAGGCTCAGGTAGCCGTCGCCGTGATCGACGATGGCGAGCAACCCTAAGCCCGGGAGCCAGTCGGCGTAGATCACCCGGCCCTCGCACACGGCCTTCACCGGCGTGCCGCGCTCAGTCGCGACCAGCACTCCGTCCCAGCGCACGCCGCCGGCGCGTGCCTCGCCGAAGCGCGCCACCAGATGTCCGCTCACCGGCCACGCGAGTTTGCCGCGCAGCCGTGCGAACGCCTCGTTGGTCTCGAGCGGGAAGCGCTCCATCGCAGCGCGCAGCTCCTTGAGCAGCTGTTCGAGCCCGGCCTGCTGGGCGCGCAGCCGCTCGAGGTTCTGCGCGCGGGTGCGCGACTCGGCCTCGAGCCCGGCGAGGACCTGGGAGCGCTGCGCACGCGCCTGCTCGAGCGCACTCAGCTCCGCGCGCTGCTGCTGCTCGAGCCGGGCGAGCTCGGCATCCTCGGCATCGAGCTCGGCGGTGAGCTCGGCGAGGCGCTGCACGTCGTCTTCGATGAGCTTGATCTCACCGGCGCGCGCGCGGCCGAAGTAGCCGTAGTAGACGAACATGCGTCCGGCGAGCGCCGGATCCTCCTGGTTGAGGAGGAGCTTCAAGGGCTCCTGGCGGCCGATGGTGTAGGCGGCGCGGATCTGGCCGGCGAGGTCGGCGCGATTTTTCTCGAGCTGCGCCTCGCGCTCACGCTGCTCGGCGGTGAGCGCCGTGCGGCGGGCGGCGTGCTCGGCCCGCTGGCGCTTCAGCTCGCTCAAGCTCGCGCGCGCATTGCCGACCGAGAGCTCGGCGCTCTTCAGGTCGCGGGTGAGGCGGTCGCGCTCGACCTGACTGGCGCTCACCTCCCGGGTGACGCGCTCGATCTCGGACTTGACCGCCTGCAGCTCCGCCTCGGCCTTCCTGGCGTCCGCCTCGCCCTTCTGGCCGCCCGCGGGCGCCGCGAGTCCTCCGGCGGCCCCCGCGAGCATCACCAAGACAGGGGCCAGCCCCCGGACCAGGGCCCGGACGCTATAATGCGCGGCCTTTTTGGCCCCCAATCCGTGTCTTAGCCCCATGAGTCGCCTGCTCGAATTCGTCAGCCATCACCCCTGGTTAGGGACCGCCACCGCGGTTGCCGTGGCGCTCATAGTTGTATACGAGATGCGGGCGCGGGCGGAAAGCCAATTTTCGGTCTCGCCCCAGGAGCTGATCCGCCTCATGAACCAGGGGGCGCTGCTGCTCGACCTGAGGCCCGCGGATCAGTATCAGGCCGGCCACCTCGCCGGGGCGCGGCAGATGAGCGGCGAAGCGCTGCTCACGGCCGGCGACACGCTGAAGAAGCACAAGGAAAAGACCGTCGTGGTCTACGACGATACCGGCGCGGTGAGCGCCGCGGCGGCCCGTCAGCTGGCGGCGCAGGGCTTCACCCGGGCGTTCACGCTGCGCGGCGGAGTCGCCGCATGGCGCGCGGACAATCTGCCGCTGTCACGGGCCTGAAGGTTTGCGTCCCATGAACACGCCCCGGATCGAGATGTACACGACCGACTGGTGTCCGTACTGCGCGCGCGCACGGGCGCTCCTCGAGGCGAAGGGCGTCGCGTTCACCGAGATCGACGTGGACGCGGTGCCCGAGGCGCGCCGCGAGATGGCGGCGCGCGGCGGCGGCGACACCGTCCCGCAGATCTTCATCGGCGGCCAGGCGGTGGGCGGGTGCGATGAGCTGCAGGCGCTCGATGCCACCGGGCGCCTCGATCCTTTACTGAAAAACGGAGCCTGAAATGGTGAATGAGACTGCCGGCGCGGCGCCGGCCAATGAATTGCCCGCGGACGCCGCGGTGCTCGCGCTGCAGACCGTGTACCTGAAGGACTGCTCCTACG
>JASHQW010000002.1 GCA_030038875.1 Gammaproteobacteria bacterium
AAGCGCCCGTTCGATCGGCCGGCGCTCGTGTGGCAGCGCTACGGCGGCGAGCGGCCGGCGCTGAAGAAGGTGATCTGGTGCGAGCACGCGCCGGCGAGCACGCTGCCGGAGGGCTGCTCGCTCACGCTCGCGCTGCGCGAGCCGGGTACGTTGCGCGTCGGATTCGACGGCTGGCAGGACGCCCGCGAGCAGCAAACGACCCCCCACCCGCTTGGGCTGCATCTGCTCGAGCTCGACACCGCACGCCTCGCGGCCGGGCGGCGCATCGATGTGACCTTCCGCCATGCCGCGGGCGACGCCTGGGTGGGACGGGACTTCCGCATCCGGGTGACTCCGCGGGCGGCGCCGTCTGCGTAGCACGGCGATGCCCTTTACCCTGGCTCATCCGGCCGCGATCCTGCCGTTCCGGCGCCTCAGGTTCCTGCGCTCGGCCCCGCTCATCGTCGGCGCGGTGACGCCGGACCTGCCTTACTATCTGCCGCTCGGCGTGAGCGGCCGTCCGCTGCGGCTCGGGCTCGACACGCACAGCGTCGTCGGCTCGTACACGGTCGATCTGGCGCTCGGAATGGCCTTGCTCGCGGGCGTAGTGCTGCTGCGCGAACCGCTCACGGTGCTGCTGCCGGCGCGTGCCCGCTGGCTGTGTCTCGAGGCGCTCGAGCCCTTCAGGCGCCGGGCCGCCGAGTGGCTGCTCGCGCCGCTCGCCATCCTGATCGGCGTGTGGACGCATCTGCTGTGGGATTCGTTCACCCACGTCGACGGCTGGGCGGTGCAGGCCCTTCCCGCCCTCAGCGACACCGTCACGATCGGCTGGTACACGGGCGAGATATTCCACCTTCTGCAGTATCTGAGCTCCGCCATCGGGCTCGCCATCCTGGCCCTGTGGTACGCGCGGCTGCCCGTTCCGCCGGGCGCGCTGGCCGGTCACGACAGCCGCCACGCGCGCGCCGGCCCGGCGCTGCTCCTGATCGCCGGCGCGGCGCTGCTCATCGGCGGCGTCGAAGCGCTGCGCCACTACGCGCACTCGGAGGGCGCGGTCTACCAGACGCTCGACGTGCTCCTCACCCGCGGCCTCGCCTGGTTCGCGCTGCTCTATCTCTTCGCCGGCGCGGTCGTCACGCTCGAGCACCGCACGGGCGCGGTGCGGAGCTAGTCTGAAGCTCGCATCGGACATTGCGCTGCGCGGTCCTGCTGCGCGCAAGCCCTGGGCGGCCATCCTGGGCGCCCGCTCGGCGCTTCGCGCCTCGCCCCTGTGCCTGCCATGACAGCGGGTCCGGACACGCTGCAATCCACCACCACGGGCTGGCCCTGGCGGGCCGGTAACGAGTTCAGGCTGCTGGACGGCGGCGAGGTGTTTTTCGGGCGCATGCTGGCCGCCATCGAGGCGGCCCGGATGCACGTGCTGCTCGAGATGTACCTGGTGAGCTCCGGGCGCGTGGCGGGGCGCTTCATCGAGGCGCTCACCAGCGCACGCGCCCGCGGCGTGCGCTGCTGCGCGGTGTTCGACGGCTTCGGCGCGCTCGGCCTCTCGGGGGGCGATCGCTGGTGGCTCGAGGAGGCGGGCGTCGAAGTGCGCTTCTTCAACCCGCTGCGCTGGCGCAGCCGGCTGCGCAACTTCCGGCGCGATCATCGCAAGCTCCTCGCGGTCGACGGGGAGGTGGCGTTCGTCGGTGGCGCGGGGCTCGCCGATGAGTTCGCCGGGCCCGATGCGTGGCGCGAGCTGATGATCGAGATCACCGGTCCGGTCGTGGCCGACTGGCAGCGCGCCTTTGCCCGCACCTGGCGGCGCTTGGGTCCCGCGCTCGCACTGCCCGAGCCAGCGGCCGTACCGCTCCCCGGCGGCGCTCTCGGCCGCCTCGCGCTGAGCGAGGCACGGCAGCATTCGGTGCTCGCCAACGGCGTCGTGCGCCGCATCGACGCGGCACGCACGCGCGCCTGGATCGTGAGCGCCTATTTCGTTCCCTCGCGCCGCTTCCGCAAGGCCCTGCGCCGTGCGGCGCGCCGCGGCGTGGACGTGCGGCTGCTGATGCCGAGCGCGCGCACCGACCATCCGTGGGTGCGTCAGGCGGCGCGGCGTTTCTACGGCAAGATGCTGCGCAACGGCGTGCGGGTTTTTGAGTACCAGCCGCGCGTGCTGCACGCCAAGATGATCGTGTGCGACGACTGGGTGTCGATCGGCTCGAGCAACCTCGATCGCTGGAGCTTCAAGTGGAACCTCGAGGCGAACCAGGAGGTGGCCGATGCGCGCGTGGCGGGCGCCGCGGCTGCCCTGTTCAGCGCCGACCTCGCCGTCTCAAGTCCGATCAGCCGCCGCTACTGGCCGCAACGCGCCTGGCTCGACCGGCTGCGCGAGCGGATCGCGGGCGCGCTCGATCGCTGGCTCGAGGGCTGGCGGCGTCCGCCGTGAGACACTCGTGCACGCGTCACTGCGCCGCGGAGAACGACTCCGTGGTGCGCACGAAGGCCAGCAGGAACGGCGCCAGCGTCGTGAGCTGCGTCGGGTAGGCGCGCACCGCGGCGAGCTTGCGGTCTTCCTCCGCGGGTGTGAGCTCAAAGGGCGCGAGTGGCACGTCGCCAAGGAGCGGCGCGCGCGTCAGTGGCAGACCTGGCGACAGCTCGCGCGGGCTCGGCCAGCCTTCGCCGCCATGCACGATCCAGCAGCGCACCGCGGACAGCTCGCCGCGGCTCGCCATGGCGTGCAGCGTGAGGAGCGCCGCCGCGCGGTGATCGGGGTGCGAATCGCGCGGGCTGGCGGTGAGCACCAGCGTCGGACGGACGCGCTCGAGCACGGCGGCGAAGTCGCGCTCGAGGCTCGCGCCGGTGTAGGGGTGGCCGGGGAAGAGCGCATCCGCGTACGGCACGGCGGCGGCCGCCGTGAAGCGCGAGGTGTAGGCCGCGTCGTGGTGATCGGTGAGGAGCTCGAGCACCCCGCGATCCGGGTAACCGAGGAACAGCTGCCGCTCGGGCGCGACACCGAGGAGCGCCGCCGCTGCGCGTGCCTCGCGCATGCGGCGCGCGGCGAGATCGCGCTGTCTGGATGCGCTGCGGGTCAGACTCCTCTCGACCAGCAGCAGGTCGAGGAACGAGGCATCGCCGCTGGTGATCCACACGACGCTCGCGCGCCCGCCGGCGCGCACGACGCGCTGGATGACGCCCGCACAGCACAGCGTCTCATCGTCAGGATGCGGCGCGACGACGAGCAGCGAGGTCGTGCCATCGAGCGGCGGCAGCGCGGGCGCGCCGGCGGC
>JASHQW010000137.1 GCA_030038875.1 Gammaproteobacteria bacterium
GCCGCTGCAGGTCGCACACCCGCTTGCGGCCCCCGGGCTCGACGGCCCGCACATCATTCTGGTGCAGGCCGATCACCGCATGAACTTCTACCTCGGCAGCCGCTGGCCGGCGCCGCTCCCCGACATGGTCGAGACGCTGGCGGTCGAGACGCTGCGCGCCTCGGGGGAGTGGCAGTCGGTGCAGGACTCGGGCAGCCCCTTCACCTCCGAGTACCTGCTGTCGATCTCCGTGCGGCGTTTCGAGGCCGACTACAGCCGCGCGCACGCAGCGCCGCAGGTCGAGGTGCTGCTCGATTGCACACTCGGGGCGCGTGAGGGGCGCGAGCTCGTGGCGAGCTTCACGGCCGCGGGCAGCGCCGCGGCGGCCGGCGACCGCATGAGTGAGGTGATCACCGCCTTCGAGAGCGCGAGCAGCGCGGCGCTGCGCTCGCTCACGCAGCAGGCGGCGGCCGCCACGCGCTCCTACGCGGAGCGCAGCACGGCGGCGGCGCACTAGTCTCGATCGGGCAAAAGTCGCCTGCGGCGCTTTTGCCGGATATCACTCCGATTGCCGCCGGCGAAAGGCGCGACTTTCGCCGGCTGCGCAGCAGAGAGCGATCTGGGCGGCGGGCCCATCCTTGTGCCTGCAGCAAGTGCACGCCTCTTTTGGCGTTAAGCGGTGCGCGGCGCAGCCGCTTCCTCGCCCCGGCGCAGGAGGTGCGCGAACGGCAGCGTGCCGGCGGCCTGGCGGGCGAGGAGCGCGAGCAGCTCGGCGGCCGTGCACGGCTCGCCGAACAGCCGCCCCTGGGCATAGAGGCAGGCGTTGCGCCGCAGGAACTCGAGCTGCGCGCGCGACTCGACGCCCTCCGCGATCACCTCCATCCCGAGCGAGCGGCCCATCTCGATGATGGTGCGCACGATGGTGGCATCCCCTGCGTCCTCGCTCGCATCGCGCACGAACGACTGGTCGATCTTGAGCGTGCCGATCGGAAACTGCTGCAGCGCCGAGAGCGAGGAGTAGCCGGTGCCGAAATCGTCGATCGACAGGTGCAGTCCCATCGCAAAGAGCTCATCGAGCAGGCGCACGGTGCGCGGCGCGTCCGCCATCAGCGTGGTCTCGGTGATCTCGAGCTCGAAGGCGGTCGGCGACACGCCGTGGCGGCGGAACACCGAGCGGCAGCGCAGGATGAAGCTCGCCTGGCGCAGCTGCTTGAGCGACAGATTGAGCGAGATGCGCCCGGGATCGCCGCCCTCGCTCTGCATGTGCCGGTAGTCCATGCACACGCGGTTCAGCACCCACTCGCCGATGTCGAGGATCAGGTTGGTCTCCTCGGCGAGGGGAATGAACTGCGACGGCGGGATGTCGCCGTGTCCCGGCAGCCGCCAGCGCAGCAGCGCCTCGGCGCCGATGATGCGCCCGTTGCGCAGGTCCACCTTGGGCTGGTAGCGGATCTCGAGCTCGTCGCGCTCCAGCGCCCGGCGCAGCTTGCTCTTGAGCATCAGCCGCTCGACCGCGGCCGCGTTCATCTCCGGCGAGTAGAACGCGAAGGTGTTGCCGCCGTTCTGCTTGGAGTAATACATGGCGGCATCGGCGTTGCGGATCAGGTCGATGACGTTCTCGGCATCGCGCGGGCAGAAGGCGATGCCGAGGCTCGCGGTCAGGAACACTTCCTGCTGGTTCAGCTGGAACGGCCGGCTCACCTCGGTGAGGATGGCGCGCGAGAGCTGCGCGATCGGCCCGCGGTTGTCGGCATCCGCCGGCAGGGCGTCGACGGTGAGCGCGAACTCGTCCCCGGCGAGCCGCCCGACCACGGTCTCCTTCGGCACCGCGCGCACCAGGCGCTCGGCCAGCACCTCGAGCACGCGGTCGCCGGCACCGTGGCCGAAGGTGTCGTTGACCTCCTTGAAGCGGTCCATGTCGAGGTACAGCACCGCGACGATCTGCCCCGCGCGCAGCGCGCGCGCGATGGTCTGCTGCAGCACGTGGTAGAACTGCATGCGGTTCGGGACCTTGGTGAGCGCGTCGTAGCGGGCCAGGTAGCGGATGCGGCGCTCGGCGCGCTTGCGGTCGGTGATGTTGCGCGCCACGAAGATGTTGCCCTGGAACGTCGGGTCGTCGCTGGCGATCACCGAGCCGGTGAGCGACACCGGGATGGTCTGGCCGGCGCGCGTGCGCACCACCGTCTCGCGCGTCTCGTGCGCCGCCTGCAGCAGGTCGAAGCCGACGCGCTCGCGCTCCTCGAGGATCGCGGCGATGCCGCGTCCGAGCAGCTCCTCCTCGCCGTAGCCGAGGAGCTTGAGCGCTGCGGAGTTGGTGAGCCGGATGACCCCCTCGGGCGAGGTGACGAACACCGCATCGGTCATGCTGTTGAGCATGCTGTGCAGGTAGTTCTTGCTGATGGTCGAGGTGCGCAGCTTGCCGCGCATGCGCTCGAGGGCCTGCTCGAGGGCGACCAGCGAGTCCTGCTCGCGCACCTCCACCGGGCGGGTGTAGTCGCCGACGCCGAAGCGCTCGGTGCTCCTGATGAGCGACTCGACCGGGCGCTCGAGCTCGTGTACCGCGCGCCAGGCGAGTGCCGCGGCAGCCACGCCGCCGGCGATCGCGAGCAGCGCGACCAGCCACCATCCCGGACCGACGTCGCCACCGGCGGCCATGCGCCCGCCGAGCGGCTGTGCCGGCG
>JASHQW010000138.1 GCA_030038875.1 Gammaproteobacteria bacterium
GCGGGAATCTGCTGCGCGCGCAGCGCGTCGCTCACGAGCCGGTCGAGCCGTGCCTCGGGCACCGCGGCGCTTTGCGCGGCCGCCAGCCGGGCCGCGGCGAGCAGGATCAGGGTGAGACTCAGGGACCTCGCGCTCATGTGGGTTACTCTATATGCATGATCGCACTGAGTGCCACCGACGTGTTGAGTCTCCTCACCCCGGCCGAGACGGTCGTCCTCATGGAATCCGCATCGCTGGCGGCCGCCGGCGCCTCCGGCCCCGTCGTGCCGGCGCGCCAGCACGTGAAGTGGGATCAGGGCACGCTGCTCATCATGCCGGCGATCGGCGCCGGCGCCCTGGCGGTCAAGCTGGTTTCGGTCGTTCCCGGTAACTCAGTGCGCAAGCTCCCGGTGACGAACGGGCTGCTGATTCTCGCAGATGCCGGCACCGGGCTGCCGCTCGCGATCATGGACGCCGCGGCACTCACTGCGATGCGCACCGGGGCCGTAGGCGCGCTGGGGCTCAAGTACGTAACTCCGGGGGGCGTCGCATCGCTCGGGATCGTGGGCGCCGGCGTGCAGGGCGTCTGGCAGGCGATCACGGCATGCGCAGTGAGGCCGATACGAACGGTATATGCGCTGCGCAGATCGACCGCCTCCTTCGAGCGCTTCTGCGCCACGCTCGCCGCGCACGCCCCCGGAGTGAAAGTCGTCGCGTGCGCAAGCGCGGCCGAGGTGCTCTCGCGCACGGACGTGATCGTCACCGCGACGGCTTCCGCCGAGCCGGTCCTGCCCGATGAGCCGGCATCGCTCAGCGGCAAGCACTTCCTTGCCCTCGGATCCTACGAGCGTCACATGTGCGAGCTTCCCGATGCGGTCTTCCGGCTCGCCGGCCACCTGGTGCTCGATTCGGAGTTTGCCCGGCACGAGGTGGGCGAGGCCGTCCGGCCGGTCGAGCACGGGATCCTCAGGGACGCGGATCTCTTCACCATCGGCGAGCTCGTCTCGGGACGACGCACCATCGACACGGCGCGCACGACCGCCTACAAGTCGGCCGGCATGGCGCTCTACGATCTTTACGTCGCGCAAGCGCTGTACGAGGCGGCGCGGCGGCGCGGTGTCGGACAGGAGGTCGCTCTATGACCCGCGTACTCGTCACCGGCGCTTCGGGCGGGATTGGCGCGGCGATCTCGAGCGCCCTGGCGGGGCGGGGTGCCACGATTGTTCTGCACTATCAGTCGAACCGTGCCGCGGCTGAAGCGGTCCTGCGGCTGCTGCCGGACGCGGGACACGAGCTCGTTCAGGGCGATCTCACCGATCCCGCGGCCGTCGAGCGCTTGTGGCGCGATGCCGACGCGCAGCACCCGATCGACGCCGTGGTGAACAATGCCGGCATCTTCCCCAATCATCCGCCGCTCGCGACCGATTACGCGGGGTGGACCGCCGCCTGGCAACGCACCCTTGCGGTCAATCTCACGGGCGCCGCGCACCTCTCCTACTTCGCGGCGCGCGCCATGGCGGAGCGCTCGGGCGGCAGGATCGTGAGCGTCTCCTCGCGCGGCGCCTTCCGCGGCGAGCCCCTGGCGCCGGCCTACGCCGCGAGCAAGGCGGGTCTCAACGCCTTCAGTCAGTCGATGGCGAAGGCACTGGCGCCGCAGGGTGTCTACGTGTTCGTCGTCGCTCCCGGCTGGGTGTCGACGGCGCGCGTGGCCACGGCAATTGCGGACCAGGCCGTGATCGCGGACCAGCCGCTCGGCCGCGTCGCAACGCCCGCGGAAGTCGCGCAGGCCGTCACGTTCTGCGTGCTCGACGCGCCAGCGAGCATGACGGGCGCGATTCTCGACGTAAACGGCGCTTCGTATCTTCGTTGATTGGCCGAAATCGCCTGCGGCGATTTCGGCGGACATTACTCCGTCGACCGCCGGCAAAAAGCGCGGTTTTTGCCGGCTGCGTCGTAACCTCAGCCGCCCGTGTGGCTGGTGCGATGGATGAAGTCCGCCACGTTGTCGTGCAGCTGCCGGAGCGAGGCATCCTTGGCGTACACCATGTGCCCCGAGTCGTAGAAGCGGAACTCGATGTTGGACTGCAGGCTCTGCGGCATCGGCAGGTGGTGCATCTCGTAGACGCCCTGATAGAACGGCGTCGCCAGGTCGAAGTAGCCGGCGTTGAGCTGCACCTTGAGATTCGGGTTGAGCTTCATCGCGTTGGCGAGGTCCGGCAGCACGTTGACGCCCTGGCGCGGCGACAGGGGTGGCCCCTGAATCTGCTGCCCGGGCTGCTGGTGCGCGAAGTTCCAGGTGCGGAAAGTCTGGATGCTCGGCTTGAAGATCTTCCCTTCTCCGTAGTGCAGCTCCTTGCGCGCGTAGTCGTTGAAGGCCGAGACGTACGCTGAGCTCAGCGCGGCGGACTGCGGATCGTAGTCGGCGCGTTGGCTCAGGGGATCGAGGTCGGGACCGGAGAAACGGCTGTCGAGCCGACCGGTGGTGAGGCCGCCATCGCTCTGCAGGTTCTGGCGGAACTCGCCGCTGTCGATGCGCAGGTCGGCTTTGAGGATGTAGTCGACCGGCAGCCCCGTGTACTCATGGAGCTTGCCGGCGATCGCGGCGCGATCGCTGGCGCTCAGATCCGAGCCGGCTGCCAGTGCCCGCGCGTAGTCGCCCATGGCGAACTGTTCCACCTCGGTAAGCAGCGCCTCGAGGCTCGGGTGCTCGCCCGGGAGCTTCTTGTGGTACCAGGCGGTGGCCGCATAGGTCGGCAGCACCGTCTCATAGGGCAGATCGACGCCGGGATTGCCCGTCGGCCGGTCGGGGCTCAGGTCGAAGCTCAGGATCTGCGAAAGGAGAATCACGCCGTTCAGGTCCACCGAGCGCTCGGACTCGAGCTGGTTGACTACCACGGCCGAGCGCGGCGTGCCATAGCTCTCGCCGAAGAGATACTTCGGCGAGTTCCAGCGACCGTACTTGGTGAGGAACTGCGTGATGAACTCGCTGAAGGCGTAGGCGTCCGGGTCGAGGCCGAAGAAGGCTTTTTCCTTGTCCTTGCCGGCGATGCGGCTGAAGCCGGTGCCGGGAGCATCGATGAAGACGAGATCGGTGGCATCGAGGAGGCTGGAGGCATTGTTCACGAGCGAGTAGGGCGCCGCCGGAGTGTGCGCATCGGTCGAGGTCACGATGCGGCGTGGTCCGAAGGCGCCCATGTGCAGCCACATGGTCGAGGAGCCGGGGCCGCCGTTGTAAAAGAATGTGACCGGCCGCGGACCCTCGCCACCCTTCGAGTAATAGACGTAGAACATCGAGGCTTCGGCCGTCGGATTGCCGCCCTCACCGCCTTCCTCGCCGCCCGCCGCCTTGGCATCGGGGTCGCGCGGCACGTCGTCCCAGCCTCGCGGGTGAACGACGAGCGTGCCCGCGATCGTCTGGTAGGCGATGGCCCGGCCGCCGATGGTGACGCTGCCGCTGCTCGCGACCGCCTCGGGCTTGAAAGGCTCGAACTTGTGGCCTTCCGCCTTCTCGGGCTCGCCCTCGGCCTTGCGCTCCTGCGGCGGGTCGGCCGCGGCTGCCAGAGTCACACACGCAGCGAGCGCCAGAGCGAGCAGCAGACGGGAGGTGAATTTGCGGCGGCTCATGATCTCTTCCTTCTTAGTCCGGCCTGCGCGGGAGCGCGAGAGTCTAGCCGAGCGGACCTGCCGTCGCACCACCCGGGTGCGTCGTGGTCGCGTGGACTACTTCGCCCGCGCGCGCGCAATGACGGCGTAAGTGCCGGCGAAGCTCATCACGAGTGCCTCGTGGCACTTGACGTCGACCGCAACTTCCGCCCGGCCGCGGCCGCCGCGGGCGAGCATGCGCCGGAGCTTCTCGCGCTGCGCGGCCGGGGGCTCGTGGGCGAGCGCGCGAAAGTCCGCGCGTGCCGGCGCGAGGAAGCGCGCCGTCGAGCTCTGCAGCACCACCTCCGCGTCGAGCCGCTCTGCTGCGCACCAGCGCGTGACGAGCGCCCAGCCGGCCAGCGCCGCCACCGAGAAGAGACTCCCCGCGAATCCGGTTCCCTTGTCGTTGAGATTCGTCTCGAGAGGCGCGCCGATGGTCAGCGGATCGGTGGCCTCGACTCTGATTCCGAGGGCGCGCGCCGGCGCGATGCGCGCGGTCATGTAGGCCCGCAGGCCCTCGAGATCGGTGAGTGGGGCGTTTGACATGTGCGCGCAGCCTCAGCCTCACGGGTTCACGCTGAACGTGACGTTTGAGAACCACAGCTCCTTCCAGCGCCTCACCTTATCGTCCGCGGAGAGCGTCCGCGGCGAGACCGGCTGCTGCGCTCCGAAGGCGACACCTTCGACGACATTGGCGTTCACCGCGGCGTAGAGCCTTCCGGCGTCGCGATACAGCGGACCGACCAGCACGCCGCAGTTCCTGCAGAGCAGCAGCTCCGCCTGGCCGCTCCCCTGTGCGTAGCGGCCGCAGTCGCGCTCGTCTCTGACGAGGATGAGGAGCGAGCCCTGCGGGTCCGAGACGTACGCGGCGCGGTGCTTGCGGCAGAAGTTGCAGTCACAGGCGCGAGGATTATAGGCACCGGCGCTGCGCGTCAGCTCCAGCTCGACGCGGATGTTGCCGCAATGGCATCCGCCGCCCAGTTTCTGCATGTCAGAAGTCCGCGGATCGACGCCGAACCATTCCTGCATGAACACTACGTGCGCGCTACGGGCGGCGCAAGGGCGGCCTTTGGCTACAATGCGCGCATGACACCGACACCGACCGACCCCCTCTCGAGGGTGCTGAGCGCCGCCAGCTTCGCCGCCGAGCGTCATCGGGACCAGCGGCGCAAGGGCAAGGACGCCTCGCCCTACATCAACCACCCGCTCGCGCTCGCGAGCCTCCTGGCCGAGCGTGGCGAGCGCGACCCGAAGGTGCTGATGGCCGCGCTGCTGCACGACACGGTCGAGGACACCGCGACCAGCTTCGAGGACATCGAGCGCAACTTCGGCAAGGAGGTGGCGGACATCGTCCGCGAAGTGACCGACGACAAGACTCTGCCGAAGGCCGAGCGCAAGCGGTTGCAGATCGAGCACGCCGCACACATAAGCCGCCGTGCGAAGCTGATCAAACTCGCCGACAAGATCTGCAACCTGCGCGACATGGCCGTCTCTCCGCCCACCGATTGGTCGCTGCACCGCAAGCGCGAGTATTTCGACTGGGCGAAGGCGGTGATCGATCCCATGCGCGGCGTGCATCCGGACCTCGAGGCGCTGTTCGATCGCGAGTACGCGCGCAAGCCGAACGGTTGAGACCGTGCGGCCGGACGTCGGCGGGAAGCAGGCGCGTGGCGACCGCCGACCTTATGATGAGTCAGCGGCAGGATCCACACAGGAGCCGTCACCATGCCATTCCGGCGGATCGCAGTTCTACTTGCGCTGGCGTGCATCGCCCCGGGTACCGACGTCGCTGCGGGCGATAGCAGCGCCGGCGCCGTCGCGGTGCCGGCGACCATGCGCGCCGCCGCCATCGATCGCAAGGGCGGCCCCGAGGTCCTGACGCTGCACCAGCTGCCGGTGCCGAAGCCTGGCCCGGGCGAAGTGCTCATCGCTCTCGACAGCGCGGGTGTCGGCCCCTGGGACATCGACGTGCGTGAGCGCCTCGATTACTGGAAGAACCAGACGTTTCCCGTCGTGCTGGGCGTGGACGGGGCGGGCACCGTCGCGGCGGTCGGCGCCGCGGTGCGCGGCTTCAAGGTCGGCGACGCCGTGTATGCCTACGCCTGGGACAACCCGAAGGGCGGGTTCTACGCCGAGTACGTCGCGCTGCCCGCCACAGCGGTGGCCCACGTGCCGGCAGGCATGAGCCTCAAGGACGCGGGTGCGATGGCGGTGTCGGCGCTGACGGCGCTGCAGGGAATCGACGACGCCTTGCACATCAAGTCCGGCGAGATTCTCATCATTCACGGCGCTTCAGGCGCGGTCGGCAGCCTCGCGTTGCAGTTTGCCAGACTGCGCGGCGCGCGCCTTCTCGCCACCGCCTCGGGCGAGGACGGGGTGAGCTTCGTCAAGCGCCTCGGGGCGACCGCGGCCGTCGATGGCCGGCACGGCGACATCCGCGCCGCTGCCCGGGAATTTGCGCCCGGCGGTGTCGACGCGGTGCTGGCGCTCGCCGGGGGCGACGCGCTCGAGGCGTGCATCGACGCGCTCAAGCCCACGGGCCGGGTGGCGTTCCCGAGCGGCGTGCGTCCCGAGCCCAGGGCGCGCGCGGGACTCTCGGTCGTGAAGTACGACGCGCTGACCGGGCCCGCGGAGTACGAGCGGTTAAACCAGGCGATCGTGGCCGCGAAGCTCGAAGTGCCGGTCGCGGCCGAGTTTCCGCTCGCGGAGGCCGGCAAGGCCCAGGAGCGCATGGCGGCCGGCCACGTGCTCGGCAAGATCGTGCTGCGCATCCGCTGAGCTGACCCGGCGGCCTTCAGGTCTGGGGCGGGGCGCCACCCTCGGCGCGGCGGCGCGCGACGAATGCCTCGAGCGCCTCGGCGACGCCCGCGTCCATGGCCGGCGGCTGAAAGGCGGCGAGCGTGTTGCGCCACACGGTGCTCGCCCGCTGGGTGGCGGTCTTCGCGCCGTCGTCGAACCACTGGCCGTAATTGCGCCAATCGGAGACGAGCGGGCTATAGAACGCGTCCCGGTAGCGCTGCATGGTGTGAGCGGCCGCGAAGAAATGCCCGCCGGGGCCCACCTCCGCCACCGCGTCGATCCCGATGTCGTCGCTCGAGGCGGGTACCGGCTGGAACAGCTCGCCGAACATCTGCAGCATCTCGACGTCGAGGATAAATTTCTCGAAGGAGGCGGTCAGGCCGCCCTCGAGCCAGCCCGCGGCGTGCAGCACGAAGTGGCAGCCGCCGAGCAGCGCTCCCCACAGGCTCATCTGCGACTCGTAGGCCGCCTGCGCGTCGGGGGCATTGCCCGCGGTCGCGCTCGAGCAGCGCCACGGCACGCCGATGCGCCGTGCGAGCTGTCCGGCTCCGAAAGCCGCCTTGGCGTACTCAGGCGTGCCGAATGCGGGTGAGCCCGACTTCATGTCGACGTTCGAGGTAAAGCTTCCGTACATGACCGGGGCGCCGGCGCGCGCGAGCTGCGAGAGCGTGATGCCGAAGAGCGCCTCGGCATGAGCGAGCGTCAAGGCGCCCGCAATGGTGATCGGCGCCATCGCGCCGGCGAGGGTGAACGGGGTGACGATCATCAGCTGACCGTTCAGGGCGAATTCGATGATGCCATCGGTCATTGGCAGGTCGAGCTGCAGCGGCGAGTTGGTATTGCAGATGCTGTAGCAGCGCGGCTCGCGGCGGAAGGTCTCCTCGTCGATCCCGTGCGCGATGCGCAGCATCGCAAAGCAGTCGCCGAGCTGTCCGGCTCCGCGGCTGTAGAAGTTGGGCGGCTTGTCGCCGAGGGTGAGCTGCGCGAGCGAGGTGTCAAGGTGGCGCTCGTGCACCGGCGCATCCCCTGGCTCGGTCATCTGTCCGAGCACGTGGATCACGTCGAAGGCCTGCGCCAGGCGTACCAGATCGCGGTAGTCCGCGAGCGTGCCGGAGCGCTTGCCGCGCTCGAGGTCGTTCACGCTTGGCGGCCCGGCGACGGGCGCGAAGACGACGTGGCGGCCGCCGATGCGGCAGGTACGCTCCGGGTTGCGCGCCACCAGGTTCACCTCGCGGGGAACGGTGGTGAGCGCCGCGGCTACCATGCCCGGATCGAGCCGCACCATCTGTGTCGCCTCGTCCACCGCCGCGCCGGCCGAGGCCAGCAGAGCCCGTCCGCGCGGCGACAGCACGCGCATCCCAAAGCGCTCGAGGATGCCGAGCGCCGCGAGGTGCATGCTCTCGACCTGGTCCGCGGAGAAGATCCGCACCGGCTCGAAGGGATTGACGAGGTGGCGATAGCGCACGGAGCGCGGCGCCTGGCTCGCGGCTGCCGCCCGGTGCGACTCGCGCCTGCGGCCAGTCATGGTGCACCTCGCGTGCGCGCGATCCACTCATCGACCAGCTGCTCGAGAAGGGTGAGCGGCACACCGCCGTTTTCGAGAATCACGCCGTGGAAGTCCTTGAGGTTGAATTTCGGTCCGAGCGCGGCCTGCGCTTTGGCGCGCAGCTCGAGGATCTTGAGCTCGCCAACCTTGTAAGCGCACGCCTGACCCGGCATGGCCATGTAGCGCTCAACCTCCGAGGTCACCTCGCCCTGCGCCTGCCCGGTAGTGGCAACCATGTAGGAGATCGCCTGCTCGCGGGTCCAGCCCTGGGCATGAATGCCGGTGTCGACGACCAGGCGCGCCGCGCGCAGCAGCTCCATCTGCAGCCGCCCGAGATTGCCCCACGGGTCGTCCTTGTACATGCCGATCTCGGCGGCGAGCTGCTCGGCGTAGAGCGCCCAGCCCTCGGCGTACGCGGTGTACAGCGTCTGCTGGCGGATCAGCGGCAGACCCACGAGCCCGAGCGCCGTCGAGATCTGCAAATGATGACCCGGAATGCCCTCGTGATAGGCGAGCGTCTTCATGCTCCACGTCGGCACTTCGCTCAGGTCCCTCAGGTTCGCAAAAAAGATGCCGGGGCGCGAGCCATCCATCGCGGCCTGCTGGTAATACGCTCCCGAGGTGCCCTTCTCCTGCGACGTGGGCACGCGTTCGACCGTGAGGCGCTTCGCGGGCAGCGTGCGGAAGTACTCGGGCATGCGCGCGGCCACCTCGTCGAGGATCTGCTGGTAGCGCTCGAGCGCCTGCTTGCGGCCCGCATCGTCGTTCGGCAGGAGAAAGCGCGGATCCTTGCCGAGCGCCGCCATGCGCTCGCCCACGCTCCCCGCCGTGAGCCCTTCGGCCGCGAGGAGCTGGTCCATCTCGCGCGTGATGCGCGCGACCTCGGAGAGGCCGAGCGCATGCACCTGCTCGGGCGTGTAGTCGGTGGTCGTGTTCTGCCTGAGCTCGAGAGCATAGTAGGCCGCGCCGTCGGGCAGCCGGGCGACGCCCGCGCCCTGGGTGGCGGCCGCGGGCCTCAGGGCCTCGAGCGCCGCGCTCATGCGGGCATAGGCGGGATAGATCTGCGAGCTGACCGCCTGGATTGCCGCCTTCTCGAGCTCCTGTCTGCGGGCACTGTCGAGGGATTTCACCCTGTTCATCCGCGTGACGAACGTCGTGACCAGCGGATTGTCCGCGGGTTGCGAGCTTACGGTGTCGTGGATGACGGTGAGCGAGCGCTCGAGAAGTGCGGGCGGGAGCACGACGCCCTCGCGCGCCTGGCGCTGCATGGCGGCGGTGACCTCATCGAGCTTGTTCCCCATGGCCGCGAGGCGTTTCACGTAGTTGCGCGCGGTCTTGTCGTTGCTGACGACGTGCGTGGTCTGCATGAAGCTCGGGAGCTCGACCTCGACGCCGAACATCGGGCTCACGGGATAGAGCTCGTCCCCCTGCAGCCAGGCGAAGCGCTTGAATGCGAGCCCCGTCTCGTACTGGTCGACGAGGATGTCGTAGGTGATCTGATCCTGGCGGCTTAAGGTCGCGCGATCGAACTCGCGCACCTGGGCGAGAAAGCGCGCGAGCTGCGCGTAGTCCTCATCGCGCTGGCGCAGGGTGTAGGGCGCGAGCTGGTCGGAATGGTGGTCGAAGATCGAGCCGTCGGTGAGCCCCACGGCCGTGAACATCTCGGGATTGCGCATCAGGAACTCGAGCGCCTGGCGGTTCGCGAGCATGTTGAGGGTGAAGGGCTTGCCCCAGACGACACGGTAGGAGGCATAGCCGAGCGCCGCCACGAGCACGAGCGCGGTCCACCCCGCAATCCGCCAGGCCTTCCTCATCCGCGCCTCCAGACCGAAGAATCGAAGCGGCAATAGAGCCGATCGATACCGGCAGGTCAAGCCCGGCCGGACACGGCGAGGGGGCGGCGCGTTATAGTGGCTGCGCGCACCGCTCTTGCAGAGGCTCCCCATGACCCAGGTCGCCGGCATCGACGAGATCCGCAGCCACTTCCCCGCGCTCGAGCGCCTGCACAACGGCTGTCCCGTCGCCTATTTCGACGGCCCGGGAGGCACCCAGATGCCGCGCGCGGTCGCAGCGGCGATGACCGACTATCTCCTCCACCACAACGCCAACAGCCACTGGGACTTTCCCTCGAGCCGCGAGACCGATGCGGCGCTCGGCGCCGCGCGGGCGGCGCTCGCGGACTACCTGGGCGGGTCGGCCGACGAGATCGTGTTCGGCGCCAACATGACGACGCTCACCTTCCATCTCGGGCGCGCGCTTGGGCGCGGCTGGCGCGCCGGCGACGTCGTGGTGGTTACCGAGCTCGATCATCACGCGAATTCCGATACCTGGCGCGCGCTCGCGCGCGAGCGCGACCTCGAGATCCGCGCCATCCGCATGCGGCGCGAGGACGGGCGGCTCGACGAGGCGGATGCGGCGGCCAAGCTGACCCCGGGCGTGCGCCTCCTCGCCCTCGGTGCCGCCTCTAACGCGCTCGGGACCATCAACGATGTGGCGCAGCTAACCGCGCGCGCGCACGCGATCGGGGCGCGGGTGTTCATCGACGGCGTGCACTACGCGAGCCACCAGATGCCGGACGTGCGCGCCTGGGACTGCGACTTCTTCGCCTGCTCGGCCTACAAGTTCTACGGTCCGCACGTCGGGGTCCTATGGGGCCGGCGCGAGCTCCTCGCGACGCTCGACCCGCCGAAGCTCTCGCCGGCCTCCGACGCGCCGCCCGAGCTCCTCGAGACCGGCACGCTGAATCACGAAGGTATCGTCGGGGCCGCCGCCGCGATCGACTTCCTCGGCGCGCTCGGCGGCGAGCGTCTGCCGCGCCGCGAGCGGCTCGCGCGGGTGTCGCAGGCGCTGCACGAGCGCGGCGACGCGCTGCTGCGGCAGCTGTGGAATGGCCTCGAGCAGACAGCCGGGGTCAAGGTCTACGGTCCGCCGCCCGGCACGCCCCGCACCGCCACCCTGTCGTTCTCGGTGGCGGGACACACGAGCGCCGCGGTTGCCGCATTCCTCGCAGCGCGCGGTGTGTTCGTATCGCACGGGGATTTCTACGCCACGACGGCGGTGCGGCTGCTGGGTCACGAGCACGATGGGCTGGTGCGCGCCGGCTGCGCGGCCTACACGACGGCCGAGGAGATCGGGCGGCTGCTCGAGGGAGTGCGGGAGCTGCTGCGGGCTTGAGCCGGCCCGGCGACCCTTTCCCAAAAGAAACGAGCCCGGCCAAGCTGCCGGGCTCGTGCGTTACGCTCCGTGGCCGGAGCGAACGGTTACTTGCGGTTCTTGTTGGCCGCTTCGGCGGCCATCTTCAGCTCGTTGTTGACCTGGTCGAGCAGGTCCTTGGCCTTTGCGGCATGGCCGTCCATGTCCCACTCGTTCGCCTTCTGGGCGGCAGTGATCTTCTCCCATGCGTCCTTCGAGAGGCGCTGGGCGGCGGCGAGATTCGGGTGTTTCTTGCCGCTGACGTCCTCGACCGGCGGCGCGGCGAAGGCGGCCGTTGCGACCAATAACAGCGCGGCGGAGCTCAGCGTCAATTTTGCAATCATTGCGACTCCCTGACTGGTGATATGAGGTGACCGAAGGACCGGCGTTAAGCCGGGCGCGCGCAGTGTCGTCCCTCCGCCGGGGGAAATGCAAGCCGCCGCCCGCACCCCTCAAGGCCCATGCCGCGCATTCTGGGCGCGGGGTCACAGTGCGCAGGCGCAAGCCTCCCGACCGGCGGTGCAGGCGTGGTACCTTCGCGCCCCGGGACCCTCTATATAAGGAGTCGGGGAGCGAATGCCCAGCAGAGTTCCTGAAGGCCAGCAGCGCGGATGGATCATCGCGATCGGTGGCGCGGAGAATAAGGAGAACGATCGCCATATCCTCGAGCGTTTCGTGAGCGCCTCGGGCGGCGCTCGGGCGGACATCGTCGTCATACCGACCGCGAGCCGCATGCACGAGACCGGAACGCGCTACCGGGAGATCTTCAGCGATATCGGCGCCGCCCGCGTGACGGTCATGGATTTCGATACCCGCCGCGATGCCTGCGAGCCGGGCAGGCTCGCGCGCCTCGCCGAGGCGCGCGGAGTGTTCTTCACCGGCGGCAACCAGCTGCGCCTGACGACGCTGCTCGGCGGCACGCCGGTCGCCAAGCTCATCCGCGCGGCCAACGCCCGCGGCGTCACCGTCGGCGGCACCAGCGCCGGCGCCAGCATCCTCTCCGAGCATATGATCGCGGCCGGCGACGAGGGCTCCACGGTGGTCGCCGGGAGCGTCAGGCTCGCGCCGGGCCTCGGCTTGACCAACCGCTTCATCATCGACCAGCACTTCCGGCAGCGTGATCGGCTCGGGCGGCTGCTGACGGCGCTCGCCTACAACCCGTTTGCCGTCGGTATCGGCCTCGACGAGGATACCGCCGCCGTCATAGGCTCGGATGAGACCGTCGAGGTCGAGGGCACCGGGGGCGTGACCATCGTCGATGCGTCCGAGGTCAGCTATTCCTCGATCGACAGCGTCGAGGAAGGACAGCCGGCCTGTGTGCTGGGGCTCAAGCTTCACATCCTGGTCGCCGGCGCCACCTTCAACCTGCATACCCGCGCCGCCAGCGCCGGCGCGTTGAGAAAGTCGAAGGAGTGACCCAGACTTGACAGTCTGACCCGCCTGGTAAGGTTGCCTTGAACAACTATTACGACTCCGAGCAACGCCATGCGCATCCTCGATCGATCCGTCTATGTGGGCCCATCGCTGTACGCGCGTTTCCCGGTCATCCGTCTCGAGCTCGAGCTCGGTGAGCTCGAGGCCTGGCCCACCGGCCGCTTAGGCGACGGTTTCATCGAGGCGCTCGCGGCGGCGCTCCCCGGGCTCGCCGAGCACGGTTGCTCGTACCGCGAGCCCGGCGGGTTTTTCCGCCGCATGCGCGAGGGCGAGGGCACCTGGCTCGGCCACGTGCTCGAGCACGTGGCGATCGAATTGCAGAACATCGCCGGCGAGGCGGTCACCTTCGGCAAAACCCGCAGCGCCGGGCCCACCGGCGTCTACACGGTGGTCTACGAATACGCGCAGCGCGACGAGGGCATCGCCGCCGGGGAGCTGGGACTGCGGCTCCTCTGCTCGCTGCTCCCGGAAGCCATCCGTCCGGGCGACTCGGTGCCGGCCGGCTGGACCTGGCCCGAGGCCCGCGACCAGTTCATCCGCTTCGCGCAACGCCGCGCGCTCGGCCCCTCCACCATGTCGCTGGTGCGCGCGGCGGAGGCGCGCGGCATTCCCTGGCTGCGCCTCAACGATCAGTCCCTGGTCCAGCTTGGCCACGGGCGCTACCAGCAGCGCATCCAGGCGACCGTCACCGGCCGTACGCCCCATATCTCGGTCGAGCTCGCGAGCGACAAGGAGGAGACCAACAAGATCCTTGCGGGCCTCGGGCTTCCGGTGCCGAAGCAGGAGCTGGTGCAGAGCGAGACCGCGGCGGTGCGCGCCGCGCGCCGCATCGGTTTTCCGGTGGTGACCAAGCCCTACAACGGCAACCACGGGCGCGGCATATCCATACGGCTCACCAGCGACGAGGAGGTGGCGCACGGCTTCAGCATCGCCCGCGAGCATTCGCGCTCGGTCATCGTCGAGACCTTCCTCGAAGGCGATGACCATCGCCTCCTGGTCGTGAATGGCGAGCTGGTGGCCGCGACGCGCCGCACGCCCGGGCACGTGGTCGGCGACGGTGAGCACAGCGTGGCAGAGCTCATCGAGACCGTGAACCAGGACCCGCGCCGCGGAGTGGGCCATGAGAAGGTACTCACCCGCCTCGAGCTCGATGCGCAGGCGCACAAGATGCTCGAGCGCGCACAGCTGACAGCCGCTGCGGTTCCTGCCAAGGGGCAGATCGTCTACCTGCGCTCCACCGCAAACCTCTCGACCGGCGGCACCGCCACCGACGTCACCGACGTGATCCACCCCGATAACCGCGAGATGGCCGAGCGCGCCGTGCGTGCCATCGGGCTCGACGTCGGCGGCGTCGATTTCCTCTCGAAGAACATCACCGAGAGCTATCGCAAGATCGGCGGCGGCATCTGCGAGGTGAACGCGGCCCCGGGCTTTCGCATGCACGTGGCGCCGAGCGAGGGCACGGCGCGCGACGTCGCCGCCCCGGTGATCGACATGCTGTTTCCCGCCGGGACGCCCGCGCGCGTGCCGATCGCCGCGATCACCGGGACCAACGGCAAGACAACCACCGCGCGCATGCTGGCCCACATCGCCAAGATGGCCGGCTACACCCCCGGGCTCACCACCACCGACGGCGTCTACATCGACGGCCAGCGCACCGTGCAGGGCGACATGACCGGTCCGGTGTCGGCACGCATGGTGCTGGCGGATCCGCAGATCGATATCGCGGTGCTCGAGACCGCACGCGGCGGGCTGCTGCGCGCCGGCATGGGCGTCCACGAGGTCAACGTCGGGGCGGTGATCAACGTGCAGCCCGATCACCTGGGGCTGAAGGGCATTGACACGCTCGAGCAGCTCGCCGAGGTGAAGCGCATCGTCGTCGAGGTGGCGACCGACTGCGCGGTGCTGAATGCCGACGACCCGCTGGTGATGAAGATGTCGGGCTACACGGAAGCGAAGCACATCTGTTACGTGACGATGAACCCGCAGCACACCCTGGTGCGCGAGCACATCCGCGCCGGCGCGCGTGCCTGCGCGCTCGAGGCCGGCGTCAACGGCCAGATGATCACCCTCTACGACCGCGGCGGGCACATCCCGCTGCTGTGGACGCACCTGATCCCGGCGACCCTCGAGGGCCGCGCCACCCACAACGTGCAGAACGCGATGTTCGCGGCGGCGCTGGCGTTTTCGCTCGGCATGAAGCTGGACGCGATCCGTCAGGGCCTGCGCACCTTCGATTCGACGTTCTTCCAGGCCCCGGGGCGTATGAACGTGTTCAACGAGCACGCCTTCAAGGTGCTGTTCGACTACGGACACAACGCGCACGCCGTCGGCGTCATGGCCGATCTCGCGCAACGCCTCGATGTGCAGGGCAGGCGCATCGTGGTGCTCGCCGGCCCCGGCGACCGGCGCGACGAGGACCTCATCGCCATCGCCCGCGCCGCGGCCGGCCGCTTCGATCACTACATCTGCCGCCGCGACGACGGGCTGCGTGATCGCGCACCGGAGGAGGTGCCGCGCCTGCAGGCGGCGGCTCTGCGTGAGGCCGGCGTGCGTTCCGATGCCATCTCGATCATTCCCGATGAGCAGGAAGCGATCGACGCCGCCCTCAACATGGGACAGCCGGGGGATCTGCTGCTGATCTTCGCCGATCAGCTGACGCGCTCGTGGAAGCAGATCACCAAATTCAAGGCGGCTCACGGCGCGCGCGCCGTAACGCGCGAGACGCGGGCCGCGCCGCCGCCCGTGGCGCGCGGTGGCGAGGACGGCCACTTCGTCTCGGGGTTCGGCGCCGCTGGCGCAGGCGCGCACGAGGCCGGGCCTGCCGCGGCGAGCCTCGAAGGTCTGATCCGCGACGAGCGCGGCGTGCGCTTCGCTCCGGAGGCGGACGACTGAACGCGCCGGCGGCGGTGCCCTTCGACGCTTCGCGGCGTCTCACCGGCGCGAATCTCTTCTTCGCCGGCGCCGGCGCCGTGCTCGAGACCGCCGGAGTCGAGCCCGAGGAGGCGCTCATCGAGGGCTGGCGGGCGCGCGTCGCACGGGCGCGGGCCGCCCTCGGCTGGACCATGCCCGGCGTCGTCGC
>JASHQW010000139.1 GCA_030038875.1 Gammaproteobacteria bacterium
TACTAGATCGAGGTAGCCCCGCGACGGACCGATGCAATGCGGTAACCAACCCGCGGATATCAGTGTGATCCATCGTCGCTTAGAAGCTGCCGCGCGTCGCGTTGCCCATCCGGTGCGATCGGACAGGAGAATCGACCATGCGCACAGCTGCGAGATTTACCCGCGCCCCCTGGACAAGAGCGGGCCATATCAGTTCAATGGCTGAAATTGCCTGCGGCAATTTCAGCGGAATACCTCATCACTTCGCACAAACGGCGGGCGAAAAGCGGGGCTCGATGCACATCTGCCCGCGGTCACCTCGGCAGCCGAGCACTCCGTAGCAAGGCTGGCGCACTGGTTTTCGCCCGCGAGGCAGGCCGGTTGGCTCAGCGGGGCGGCGCCTGCTCGAGCTTGCGGCGGCGCAGATACCACGCCCACAGCTCGCCCACCACGCCGCTGCGGAATGACAGCACGCAGGCGACGAAGATCGCGCCGACGATGGCGATGACCCAGCCGCCGACCAGGTCGGACAGATACTGCTGTAGCGTCACGACCACGGCGGCGCCGAGCACCGGGCCGAAGAAGGTGCCGGTACCGCCGAGGAGCGTCATCAGGATCACCTCTCCCGAGGTCGACTGATCGACATCGGTAAGCGTCACGAAGCCGAATACCAGCGCCTTGAGCGACCCGGCCAGGCCGGCGAGCGTCGCCGAGAGTACGAAGGCGAGGAGCTTGTAGCGGTTGATCTCGTAGCCGAGCGAGGTGGCGCGCGGCTCGTTCTCGCGGATCGCCTTCAGCACCTGCCCGAAGGGCGAATGCACCACCCGGCGGATGAAGAAGAACACGGCGACGAAGACGGCGAGCACCACGTAATAGAGGACCAGGTCCGACTTCAGCGGCAGAAACCCGAGGAGCCTGCCGCGCGGCACGCCCTGCAGGCCGTTCTCGCCGCCGGTGAAGGGCGCCTCGAGGCACACGAAGTACACGAGCTGCGCCAGGGCGAGCGTGATCATCGCGAAGTAGATGCCCTGGCGGCGGATGGCGAGCGAGCCGACCGCGAGCCCGAGGAGCGCGGCGACCGCCACGCCGGCGAGAATCGCCGCTCCCGGGCCCCACTCGTGCGCCGTGACCAGCCACCCGGTCGCGTAGGCGGCCGAGCCGAAGAAGGCCGCGTGCCCGAAGGAGAGCATGCGGCCGAAGCCGAGCAGCAGGTTGTAGGCGCAGGCGAACATCGCCACGCACAGCAGCTGCATCATGAATACCGGGTAGATCCCGAGCAGCGGCACCGAGAGCGCGAAGAGCCCGAGCAGGGCGTAGAGGATGGCGGTGGCGCGCACGGCTATTCCTTGCCAAACAGGCCCGTGGGCCGCAGCACCAGCACCAGCGCCATGACGAGGAACACCACGACGTTCGAGGCTTCCGGATAGACGACTTTGGTCAGGCCCTCCACGACGCCGAGCACCAGGCCGCTCACGATCGAGCCGAGGATCGATCCCATCCCGCCGATCACCACCACCGCGAACACCACGATGACGAGCGAGCTTCCCATGTGCGCGTTCACCAGCACGATGGGGGAAGCGAGCACTCCGGCGAGCGCGGCGAGCGCCACGCCCCCGCCATAAGTCGCCGCCACCAGCAGCGGCACGTTGACGCCGAAGGCCTGCAGCAGCGGCGCGTTCTCGGTGGCGGCGCGCAGCGTCGCGCCGAGCCGGGTGCGCTCGATCACGAACCAGGTGCTGAAGCACACCGCGAGCGAGATGGCGATCACCCAGGCGCGATACAGCGGCAGAAACATGAAGCCGAGATTGACGGCTCCCGTGAGCGCCGGCGGCACCGGATAGGACGCGCCGCTCGCCCCGAAGACCTGGGTGAGCGAGCCCTCGCAGACGAGCGCGAGTCCGAAGGTCAGGAGCAGGCCGTAGAGCGGGTCGAGGCCGTACACGCGCCTGAGCAGCAGCCGCTCGACGACGATGCCGACGACTCCGACGGCGAGCGGGGCGAGAATGAGCGCCAGCCAGTAGTTGATCCCGAGCCATTGCAGGCCGAGGAGCGCGGCGAACGCGCCGAGCGTGTAGAAGGCGCCGTGGGCGAAATTGACCACGCGCAGGAGTCCGAAGATCACCGCGAGCCCGAGGCTCAGCATCGCGTAGAACGAGCCGTTCACCAGGCCGAGCGTGAGCTGGCCGAGGATCACGGCCACCGGGATGCCGAGTACGCTCGTCACGGCGGTCTGGCGGTGGGCGCGGAGCGCGTCAGGCCGCTTGGTAAGACTACTTGGGCGCAGGTGCGAGCGGGCAGAGCCCCGTGATCGGACCGAAGGCCTCCTCGCCCGGCATCCGCCGCACCACCTTGTAGAAGTCCCAGGGATACTTCGATTCCTGCGGCGTCTTCACCTGCATGACGTACATCTCGTGGACCATGACGCCGTCCGCGCGGATGTACCCGTCCCGGGCGAACATGTCGTTGATCCGCATTCTCTTGAGCTCCGCCATGACCTTGTCGGAATCGGTGGTTCCGGCCGCCTTGACGGCCTTGAGGTAGGTCAGCGTGGCCGAATACACGCCCGCCTGGTCCATGGTCGGCATGCGGTTGATCTTGGCGAAAAAACGCTTGCCGAAGGCGCGCGTGTCCGGGTTCAGGTCCCAGTAGAACCCCGTGGTGAGGTACAGACCCTGCGCGGTCTGAAGGCCCAGACTGTTGATGTCGGTGTCGAAGGCGAGCAGCGCCGCCGGCCTCATGGTCTTGGTGATGCCGAACTCGTTGGCGGCTTTCAGCGAGTTGCTGAAGTCGGCCCCGGCGTTCGACAGCCCGAGCACCTGGGCGCCCGAGGCCTGGGCCTGCAGCAGGAACGAGGAGAAGTCCGCCGCGCCGAGCGGCACGCGCACCGCCCCGAGATTCTTGCCGCCGTGCGCCTCGACCACCTTGGAGGCGGCATTCTGCAGCTGCGTGCCGAAGGCGTAGTCGGCCGTCAGATAGAACCAGGTCTTGCCGCCCGCGGCGACCATGGCCGTCGCGGTGCCGTTGGCGAGCGAGGTCGTGTCGTAGACATAGTGGACGGTGTAGGCGGTGCAGTCCTCGTTGGTGAGGGAGGCGCCGGCCGCGCCGATGACGAAGAACGGCACCTTCTTTACGCCGGCGACCTTCGACATGGCGATGTTGACGCCCGTGTTGGAGCCGCCGAGCAGCACGTTGAGGCCGTTCTGATCGGCCCACTCGCGGAACTTGGTCGCACCGATGTCGGGCTTGTTCTGGTGGTCGGCGGTCAGCACGGTGATCTTCCTGCCGAGCACCGTGCCGCCGAAGTCGGCGATCGCCATCCTGATGGCTTCGACCCCCGCTGCCCCCTCGACGTCGGCATAGACGCCGGACATGTCGTCGATGTCCCCGATCACCACCTCGTTGGCCGCCGGCGTGCGCCCGCTGGCTGCAGCGGCGAGCACTGCAGCCGTCGTAATGGTCAGCATCCGCAGTTTCATGAGTTGTGCTCCTCGAGTTGATTCCTCGGCGTCAGACGCCCAGGTACTGGTGCAGCAATGCCATTTTGTCCCGAAGCTCCCCCGCTGCGAAACCCTCGACGATCCGCCCGCGCTCCATGATGTAGAAGCGGTCGGCCAGCGGGGCCGCGAAGCGGAAACTCTGCTCCGACATGACCATGGTGTAGCCCTGCTCGCGCAGCCTCTGGATGGTCCGCCCGAGCGCCTGCACGATGACGGGCGCCAGGCCCTCGGAAATCTCATCGAGCAGCAGCAGCCGTGCGCCGGTACGCAGGATCCGTGCGAGCGCCAGCATCTGCTGCTCGCCCCCTGAAAGATGCGACCCGCGGCTTGCGCGCCGTTCCTTGAGATTAGGAAACATCGAGTAGATTTCCTCTACCGACATCCCTCCGGGCGCGACCGACGGGGGGAGCTCAAGGTTCTCCTCGGTCGAAAGGCTGGCATAGATGCCGCGCTCCTCCGGGCAGTAGCCGATCCCGAGCCGGGCAATGCGATGGGGCGGCAGGCCGATGGTCTCCTGCCCGTTGATCACCACCGAGCCCGAGCGCGCGCCGACGAGCCCGAGCAGCGCCCGCAGCGTGGTGGTGCGGCCGGCGCCGTTGCGCCCGAGAAGCGTCACCACCTCGCCGCGCCCGACGTGGCAGTCGACGCCGTGCAGCACGTGCGACTCGCCGTAGTAGGCGTGCAGCCCCGACACACGCAGCACGTCGGCCGACATCAGTGGGTGCTCCGCAGCTCGCTGTCGGCGGAGCCCATGTAGGCCTCGAGCACCTGCGGGTGGTGCGACACGTGGGCGTAGTTGCCGCTCGCAATGATCTGGCCGCGCTGCAGCACCGTGATGGTATCGGCGATCCGCGCCACCACCTGCATGTTGTGCTCGACCATGAGCACGGTGCGGTTGGTTGCGGCCTGGCGGATGAGCGCCGTGACGCGGTCGACGTCCTCGTGCCCCATGCCCTGCGTCGGCTCATCGAGTAGCAGGAGCTCCGGGTCCATCGCGAGCGTGGTGGCGATCTCGAGGGCGCGCTTGCGTCCGTAGGGGAGCTGCACGGCATGCATGCCGGTGAAGCCCGCGAGGTCCACCAGCGCGAGCAGCTCGAGGGCACGGGCGTCGAGCACCGCGAGCGTCGCCTCGCGCTTCCAGAAGTGGAAGCTCGTGCCGAGCGAGCGCTGCAGCGCGATGCGGACGTTCTCGAGCGCCGTGAGGTGCGGAAATACGGCCGACAGCTGAAACGAGCGCACGATGCCGCGGCGCGCGACCTCGGCGGGCTTCTCGAGCGTGATGTCCTCGCCGCGGTAGATGATCTGGCCCCGGGTCGGGATCATGAACTTGGTGAGCAGATTGAAGAAGGTGGTCTTGCCGGCGCCGTTGGGGCCGATGAGCGCATGAATGTGGCCGCGGCGCACCCGCAAGTCGACGTTGCTCACCGCGACGAAGCCGCTGAACTCCTTGGTGAGTCCGCGGGTCTCGAGGAGGAAATCGTCAGCGGCGTGCGCGGCTGCCATGGCGGTCTGTTCTACTCATTCTTTCTGGGCCGCATCAGGACGATAGTAGTATGCGCCGAGTGAAGCGTCAGAAGAAAACGCTCGCGGCGCTGTGGCAGCCGCTCAACCGGGCCGGCCAGCGGCCGCGTCACCGGCCGGCGGCCGAGGCGAATCCCGCGTTGGAAGCGATCTGGCATACGGTCTGCAGGATTCCGCGCGGCCGGGTGTCTACCTATGGAGCGGTGGCGCGGGCCGCAGGACTGCCGGGCCGAGCGCGTCAGGCGGGGTTCGCGCTCAGGGTGGCGGGCGACTCGCTGAATCTCCCGTGGCATCGGGTGGTCGGCGCAGGTGGCCGCATCGTCTTCCCGCCCGCTTCGCATGCGCACCGCGAGCAGACACGCCGCCTGCGCGCCGAGGGCGTCCCGGTGGCGGAGGGGCGCGTGGCGCGCTCCGCGCTGCTCGAGCTCGAGGAGCTGTGACGGAGGAGGGGCGGCCTAGCGGCCGTTGTACTCGAGGCTGATGAGGTTGACGACCCGGGATACCCCCGGGGACTCGAGCGCGACGGACCTGGCGGTGTCGCGCTCGACGTCCGTTACCACCTCGCCGCTCAAGTACACGGTGCGATCGAGGGTCTTCACGTACACGCGATTGGGGGCGAGCAATTCGGTGTGTTGATCGAGGCGCGCGCGCACGGCAGCGCTGATCTCGGCATCGCCCGGGCAGCCGCCCCCGCACTTGCGCCAGGTGTCGATGACCGCGCATCCGCTCAGTGTGACGACGATTGCGGTGCAGAGGGCGAGAGGGGCTGGGGATGGGGACCGGGCTCTGCTCACGGGAGTGATCGCGCTCACGGGCGTGGCAGATCATTGTAAACCGTCGCTCGAGCGCCGGGCTTCCTTGCAGCCGCCGGTGCCGTCCCAGGGGCCGAAGTGAACGTTCCCGTGCAGCTTGCTGCGCGAGGGCGGCGGCGACTACGATGCCGCGCAAACGGCAACGGGAGCCGGACAATGGACGCCTCGCCGCTGGCCGGCTGGGATAACTTCTACGTCATCATCGGCTCCTCGGCCGGCGGCCTGACGGGGCTCACGTTCGTCGTGATGGCCTTGGCCCGCGATTCGGGTCAGAAGGTTCGGCCGGCGGGCGTCGGCGCGTTCATGACGCCGATGATCGTGCACTTCTGCGGCGCGCTGGCGCTCGCGGCCTTCATGTGCATGCCGCATCAGCGCACCGGCACCTTAAGCGCCGGGCTGGCGCTCGGGGGGTTGGCGGGCATCGTGTACGGCGGCTTCATCGGCGCCAACATGTGGCGCACCGGCACCGGCGACACGCACTACATTCCGGTGCGCGAGGATTGGATCTGGAACGTGATCGTGCCGACGGCGGTGTATGCCGGGCTTACCGCGATGGCGATCCTCATCTGGGATCGTCTGA
>JASHQW010000140.1 GCA_030038875.1 Gammaproteobacteria bacterium
GATCGTGGTAGGCGCGCAGCAGCTGCGCGGCGCGCAGCTCTTTGAGCGCCGCGGCGAGTGCGATCAGCCGCTGCGGCTCATCGAGATCGGCGGGCTCGTCGCCCAGCTCACCGTACACCTGCGCGAGCGCGGAGGCTCCCAGGCGATTGCGGCCGGCGGCGAGATCGATGAGCCATAGCGAGCTCAGCTTGCCATCGAGCTCGAGCACGGGGGTGAGCGTGCGGCGCACGTCCGCGACGGGTGCGAACGCCGAGATGATGAGCGACACGGGGGCCACCACGCTCTTCTCGACGCCGCCCTCGCTCCAGCGCGTCCGCATCGAGAGCGAATCCTTGCCCACGGGGATCGCGATGCCGAGCGCGGGACAGAGCTCCATCGCGACCGCCGCGACGGTCGCATAGAGCGCGGCATCCTCGCCGGGCTCGCCGCTCGCGGCCATCCAGTTGGCCGACAGGCGGACCTGCGACAGCCCCGCGACGTCCGCCGCCAGAATGTTGGTGATGGCTTCGGCGACCGCGAGCCTTCCCGAGGCGGGCGCCTCGAGGAGCGCCACCGGGGTGCGCTCGCCCATCGCCAGCGCCTCACCTGCCACGCCCTCGTAATCAGCAAGGGTGACGGCGACATCGCTCACCGGCACCTGCCACGGTCCCACCAGCTGGTCGCGGCTCACGAGCCCGCCCACGGTCCGGTCACCGATGGTGATGAGGAAGGTCTTGTCCGCCACCGCCGGCAGCCGCAGCACGCGGTACAGCGCCTCGGTGAGAGCGATGCGGCTCAAGTCGAAGCGCCGCCTGAGCGGGGCGACGCTCGTCACGTCGCGTTTCAGGCGTGGCGTCTTGCCGAGGAGCACATCGAGCGGCATGTCGACCGCCAGCACGCCAAACAGCGGATCGGACACGGTGAGCCGCCCGCTCCCGTCGATCGCGCCGATCACCGCGAACGGGCAACGCTCGCGCGCCGCGCAGGCAGCGAAGCGCTCGAGCGCTTCGCTCGCGATGATCAGCACGTAGCGCTCCTGCGCCTCGTTGCACCAGAGCTCCATGGGCGACATGCCGGGCTCGGCGCTCGGGATCGAGCGCAGGTCGATGCGCGCGCCGCGCCCCCCGGGCGCGACCGACTCGGGTACGGCGTTGGAGAGGCCGCCGGCGCCCACGTCGTGGATAAGGAGGATCGGATTGCGCTCCCCGAGCGACCAGCAGTGATCGATCACTTCCTGCGCGCGGCGCTGCATCTCCGGGTTGCCGCGCTGCACCGAGGCGAAATCGAGGTCGGCGCTCGAGCTGCCGCTGCCGACGGAGGAAGCGGCGCCGCCGCCCAGGCCGATGAGCATCGCGGGACCGCCCAGCACCACGAGCGGCGCGCCGGCCGGCACCGCGGCCTTCTCGACGTGCGCGCGGCGGATGTTGCCGAGGCCGCCCGCGACCATGATGGGCTTGTGGTAGCCGCGCGCGCGGTTCGGGCCGGCCCCGGGCAGGGCGAGCTCGAGCGTACGGAAGTAGCCGCACACCGCCGGGCGGCCGAACTCGTTGTTGAAGGAGGCGGCTCCGATCGGGCCCTCGGTCATGATCTCGAGCGCGGACGCAATGCGCGCCGGCGCGCCGAAGTCGCGCTCCCACGGGCGCTCGTAGCCCGGGATGCGCAGGTTCGACACCGAGAATCCGCTGAGCCCCGCTTTCGGTTTGGCGCCGCGCCCGGTCGCACCCTCGTCGCGGATTTCGCCGCCCGAGCCGGTCGCGGCACCCGGGAAGGGCGAGATGGCCGTCGGATGATTGTGGGTCTCGACCTTGATCAGGATGTCGATCGGCTCGACGCTCCCGCGGTAGATACCGGTGTCGGGATCCGCGAAGTAGCGGGTGCCGACATGGCCCTCGATCACCGCGGCGTTGTCGCGGTAGGCGGACAGCACGCCCTGAGGATGCAGCGCGTGCGTATGGCGGATCATCGCAAACAGCGAATCAGCGCGCGGCGTGCCGTCGATGGTCCAGGCGGCATTGAAGATCTTGTGGCGGCAGTGCTCGGAGTTCGCCTGCGCGAACATCATGAGCTCGACGTCGGTCGGATCGCGCTTGAGCGCCGTGAAGCTCGCGAGCAGGTAGTCGATCTCGTCCGCGGAGAGCGCGAGCCCGAGCCGCTCGTTGGCCGCCGCGAGCGCGGCGCGCCCGCCAGCGAGCGACACGGTGGCAAGCGGCTTCGGTTGCGTGTGCCCGAAGAGGCGCGCCGCCTCGCCCGAGTCGAGCAGCGCCGTCTCGGTCATGCGATCGAACAGCAGCGGCGCGAGCCGCGTGAGGCCGGCGGCGCCCAGGGGGCGCGCTGCGCGCAGCGTGTACTCGATGCCGCGCTCGACCCGGCGGACGCAGCTAAGCCCGCAGACCCTCACGATGTCGGTCGCCTTGCTCGACCACGGCGAGATCGTGCCGGCGCGCGGCACGATCAGCACCCGCTCACCCGCGGCGGCGGCGCCGCCAGCGGCCGCAAGAGTCGGACCGTAGGTGAGGAGCCGCCCGAGCACCTCTCGCTCGGCGGCCTCGAGCGGCCGCTCGAGGTCGGCGAAATGCACGAAACGCGCCGTGAGCCCCCTGACCGCGGGCTCGACGGCCGCGAGGCGGTCGAGGAGCTTGGCGATGCGAAACGCGGACAGTGCCGGTGCGCCCGGAATCTCCAGCATGCGCTACCCGCACCTCACTTCTTCTCTCCGGGCGGAGCCGAGTACATCGGCATGGGAAACTGCGCCACGTTGGCGCTCGCCTCGAGCACCGTGATCTTGGCCGTCCCCTGCTTCTTCACCTCGTCGATGCGCAGCACCGAGTGCATGGGAAGGAAGGTGCGCTTGACTCCCGAGAACTCGCCCTTGATGCGCTCCTCGGACGGGTCCAGCACCACCGAGGAGCGCTCGCCGAACACCAGCTCCTCGACCTCGATGAATCCGAACAGCTCCCCGTGGCTCACCTTGCGGGCGTACACCTCGTAAACCTTGCCTTGATTCACGAACATAATGCGGAAAATGTGACTGGCTGCCATGGATTGCGATGGGGGGTCGGGTAGTTTTGACGCTGGCATTATATGTCCGGGCGAGCCTGGGACGCTGCCGCGCCCCGCTGCACCCGGCAGTTTCTGATAACGGACGGACTCTCTTGAGTCGGGGAACCATGACACTTCGGCTGCGTGTCGTCAGTGACCAGCGGCGGTCGCTCGCCGACCGCAGCAGCGCGGTTTTTTCCGTGGAAGGCGGCACCATCGGCCGCTCCGCGGACAACGACTGGGTGCTCCCGGACCCCATGCGTTACGTGTCTGCGCACCACGCGCGCGTGCAGTTCCGTGAGGGCCACTTCTACCTGCAGGACGTCAGCACCAATGGCGTCTACGTCAACGACGACATGGAGCCGCTGGCCAAGCGCGGCTCGAACGGCTACCGCCTCATGAACGGCGACGTGCTGCGCATCGGTGAATACCACATCGTCGCGGCGCTCGAGTCGCAGCGCGCGGCCGCGGCATCCGAGGAGGATCCGGTGGCGGCGGCCGTGCCGACCAGCATTCATGCGCTGCGCTCCCTCGGGCGCGCGCCGGAGCGCGACATCGGCGCGGTCCTCAACCTCGATGAGCTGCTGGTCCCCGAGCCGCGCCGCGACCCGGTGCTGCCGGTGAATGCCTACGGGCAGGCGGTCGACTCCGTCCCGGTGCGCGCGCTCGCCGATGACGTTCCGCTCATCGACGGCGAGCCCACGCCGGCCGTGCCCGGCCCCGCGGCGGGGGACACGGAAGCGGCCACGCACGGCGAGCGCATGGCGCGGCTCGCCGAGGCCGTCGCGCGCGAGCCGAAGAACGGTAACGGCGCGCTGGCGCTCGCGGACGTGCATTCGGGACTCGACGCCTTCTGCCGCGGCGCCGGCATCGAGACCGAGCGGCTGCCGGCCGATGCCCAGACCCGGCTGCTGCACCTCGCCGGGCGCCTCTTTCGCGAGACCCTGGTGGGACTCAAAGATCTCGAGCGCACCCGCGCCAACACCCGCAACCGCTACCGCGTCGAAATGCCCGCGCGCGAGCAGGACGATCCGCGCCCTTCGCTCGCCGACTCGATGGTGGAGGACCTGCTGATCGATCTCCTCGTGCAGCACGAGAACCGACGGCTCGACTCGGTGCAATGGCTGCGCGAGGTGGTCGGCGACGCCAAGATGCATGAGAACGCCACCGCGCAGGCGACGCGCGCCGCATTCGTCGAGTTCCTCGATCGCCTCGACCCCGCCGAGCTCGAGGCGCGCTTCGAGCGCGCCGCGCGCCGCGGCAAGGCGCGCGCGGCCGATAAAGCCCAGTACTGGGAGCTGTTCGTCAACTTCTACCGCAATCTCATCGAGATGCCCGCCGACCACCTGCCGCACACGTTCGTGGAGGCTTTCAGCTCCGCATACCGCGAGGCGATGAAAAAGACAGAATCCTGACGGCGGGCGTGGGGTTGTGGCGGAGAGGGTGGGATTCGAACCCACGTGCCGGTTTTACCCGACCATCCGATTTCGAGTCGGCGCCGTTATGACCGCTTCGGTACCTCTCCGGCCGCCCCG
>JASHQW010000141.1 GCA_030038875.1 Gammaproteobacteria bacterium
GGGCTTGAAGTTCAACGTCGACTTCTTCGCCGGCTACAGCCCCGAGCGCATCAACCCGGGCGACCAGGAGCACCGCCTCACGAGCATCCGCAAAGTCACCTCCGGATCGACGCCCGAGGCGGCCGAGTTCGTCGACAAGCTCTACGCCTCTATCGTCAAGGCGGGCACCCACCGCGCGTCCAGCATCCGCGTGGCCGAGGCCGCCAAGGTCATCGAGAACACGCAGCGCGACGTCAACATCGCGCTCATCAACGAGCTCGCCCTGATCTTCAACCGCTTAGGGATCGACACCGAGGAAGTGCTGGCGGCGGCCGGGAGCAAGTGGAACTTCCTGCCGTTCAAGCCGGGGCTCGTGGGCGGGCACTGCATCGGGGTGGATCCTTACTACCTGACGCACAAGGCGCAGGAGATCGGCTATCACCCGGAGATGATCCTCGCCGGGCGGCGCCTGAACGACAACATGTCGCTCTACGTCGCCGGCCAGATCATGCAGCGCATGGCCGCCAAGCGCATCCACGTGAAGGGCGCGCGCGTGCTGATACTCGGGATCACCTTCAAGGAGAATTGTCCCGATGTGCGCAACTCCAAGGTGGTCGACGTCGTGCACGAGCTCACGAAGCAGGGGGCGCGCGTCGACATCTACGATCCATGGGCGGATGCGGCCGAGGTGCGCCACGAGTACGGGCTGAAGCTCGTGCGTGAGCCCAAGCCCCGCAGCTACGATGCGGCCGTGCTGGCGGTGGCGCACCGCGAGTTCCGCGATCTCGGTGTGCGCGGAGTGACGCGCCTGTGCCGGCGGCCCCACGTGCTCTACGACATCAAGCACCTCTTTCCCGCGGCAGACACCGACGGGCGCTTATGAAGATCCTGGTCACGGGGGCGGCGGGCTTCATCGGCGCGGCGACGGCGCTCAAGCTCCTCGAGCGGGGTTACGAGGTCGTCGGACTCGACAATCTCAACGAGTACTACGACGTCACGCTGAAAGAGGCGCGCCTCAAGCGCCTCGCGGGCCAGGCGGGCTTTCGCTTCGTCAAGCTCGACCTCGTCGACTCCGCGGGGATCGCCGAGCTCTTCGCGCGCGAGAGGTTTCCGCGCGTCGTGCATCTCGCCGCGCAGGCGGGCGTGCGCTACTCGCTCGAGAATCCTCACGCCTACGTGCAGAGCAACGTGACCGGGACGCTCAACATCCTCGAGGGTTGCCGGCATACGGGAGTCGAGCATCTGGTGTACGCCTCGACGAGCTCGGTCTACGGCGCCAATACGAACATGCCGTTCTCGGTTCATAAGGGGGTCGACCACCCGCTGTCGCTCTACGCGAGCAGCAAGCGGGCGAATGAGCTCATGGCGCACAATTATTCGGCGCTCTTCAAGCTCCCGACGACCGGGCTGCGTTTCTTCACGGTGTACGGGCCGTGGGGACGCCCCGACATGGCGCTTTTTCTCTTCACGCGCAACATCCTCGAAGGCAAGCCGATCGATGTCTTCAACAACGGGCATCACCAGCGCGACTTCACCTACGTGGACGACATCACCGAGGGCGTAGTCCGGGCATCAGAGCGGATTGCGCAGCCCGACCCGAACTGGGACAGCAACGCACCGGATCCGGCCACGAGCTTTGCGCCCTTTCGTCTCTACAACATCGGCAACAACCGTCCGGTACAGCTCATGCGCTATATCGAGCTCCTCGAGGAGGCGCTCGGCCGGAAGGCCATCCAGAATCTTCTGCCGCTGCAGCCCGGGGACGTGCCCGAGACCTTTGCCGACATCGACGATCTCGTGCGGGACGTCGGCTACCGGCCGGCGACGCCGGTCGAGGTCGGGGTGCGACGCTTCGTCGAGTGGTTCTGCGACTACTACGGGTACAAGCGCTGAGGCGGCACAAAGCCGCCGAGGGAGCGGCCACCGGCGCTGCTAGAATGGCCGCCACCATGCAGGTGCCGCTCCTCGATCTCAAGCCGCAATACGCGCCACTCGCCGCCGAGATTCAGGCGGCGATCGCACGGGTCTGCGCGAGTCAGGCCTTCATTCTCGGGCCCGCGGTCAAGGAGCTCGAAGCAAGCCTCGCGGCCTACAGTCAGTGCCGCTTCGGGATAGGGGTCTCTTCCGGAACGGACGCGCTGCTCCTCGCCTTGATGGCGCTCGGCATCGGAGCGGGCGATGCGGTGATCACAAGTCCCTTCACCTTCTTCGCGACCGCAGGGACCATCGCGCGCACGGGCGCCCGCCCGCTCTTCTGCGACATCGATCCTGCGACCTTGAATCTCTCGGCTGCTGCGGTCGCGTCCTTCATCTCGGAGCAATGTGAGGAGCGCGAGGGCGAACTCATTCACCGCGCGAGCGGTGCGCGGGTGCGAGCGATCATGCCCGTGCATCTCTACGGACAGGTGGCGCACATGAACGCGCTCACGAGCGTCGCAGCGCGTCACGGCCTCAAGGTGATCGAGGACGCGGCGCAGGCGATCGGCGCGGAGGATGCGGCCGGGAAGCGCGCCGGGAGCTTCGGCGACGTCGGGTGCCTTTCGTTCTTTCCGACCAAGAATCTCGGCGCTTTCGGCGACGCCGGCATGTGCGTCACCAACGACGCCGCGCTCGCCGAGCGGATGGAGATTCTGCGCGTCCACGGCGGGAAGCCCAAGTACTATCACGCATTCATCGGCGGCAATTTTCGGATCGATGAGCTGCAGGCGGCGGTCCTCAACATCAAGCTGAGGCACCTCGATGAGTGGAGCGCGGGGCGGCAGAGGAATGCGGCCTACTACGATCAAGCGTTCGCGCGCGCCGACCTCGCGGGTGCGGTCGAGACACCGCGAGTCGCTCCCGGCGTGCGCCACATCTATAACCAGTACGTAATACGCGCGCGCGAGCGCGACGCACTGCGGGCGCACCTCACCGCTGCCGGGGTCGGCACCGAGATCTATTACCCGGTGCCGCTCCACCTGCAGCAGTGCTTCGCGTACCTCGCACACCGAGCCGGGGAGTTTCCGCACTCGGAGCGCGCCGCGGCAGAAACGCTCGCGCTACCGATCTATCCGGAGCTCACCGAACTCCAATTACAATACGTGGTCGATAGCATCGCGGCTTTCTATCGCCGTTGATCGCGCGCAAGCTCGACGCGCGGCGGTGAGGAGCGCAGGAAGACCTCATGAGCCTCACGAACACCCCTGGCCCCCGCACTGCCGCGTGGGGCGAGCTCGACGCGCAGGCGGCGCGCCTGAGCGCGATCCCCGTGCGCGGGCTTTTCGAGCGGGACACCGGGCGCTACGAGCGTTTCTCGCGCGAGCGCGAAGGGCTTCTCATGGACTTCTCGCGACAGCGGCTCGATGAGAGCGCTCTCGCGGG
>JASHQW010000142.1 GCA_030038875.1 Gammaproteobacteria bacterium
AGCCCCGGCGGCCGATGAGCCGCCGGGCGAGCCCGGCGCCGCGCGCGGCCTGATCCTTTACAGCGGCAGCGCCGAATGGCAGCAGCATTCCCCTCAGGTAGAGGAGGCGCGCGGACGCTTTGCCAGCCTCAAGGTGCAGCTGCTCGCCGATGGACCGCTGGCGCTCTTCGCGCAGCAGCTCCCCGGCACTGGGGCGATCAATCTGCTCCAGGGACCCTACGCGCCGAGGAGCTCCCGGGCGGCGGCGCTCTCCGTATGGCGCGTCGCGGCGCTACTGCTCCTCTCGCTGGTGGCGCTGCACGTCGTGGGCAAGGCGGCGGAGCTGCGCGTGCTCAAAGCCAAGGAGCGCGAGGTCGACGCCTCGATCCGCGACACCTTCCACCGCGCGATGCCGACCGAGCCGGGCGCCGCCGATGCCCGCCGGCGCATGGAGCAGCGCCTCGCCGAGGTGCGCAGCGGCGGTGGCGCGAGCGGCCTGCTCGGCGCACTGCAGGCCGTCGCTCAGGCGCGCGGCGGCTCGACCGGCGCCAGCGTGCAATCGCTCAATTTTCACGACGGGCTGCTCGAGCTGACGCTCAACGCTCCCGATGCCGCCAGCCTCGATCACCTGAGCCAGCAGCTGCGCAACGGCGGCTGGCAGGCGGACCTGGTCGGCGGCAACACCGTCGGCAGCGCCTACCAGGGGCGGGTGCAGATCCATGCCCAGGGCCCGTGATATGAAGCTCTCGGCCGACATGCTCTCCTTCGAGACGATCGCGCAGTGGTTCGCGGCGCTCTCCGAGCGCGAGCAGCGCATCGTGCAGATCGGCGCGCTGCTCGCCCCGGTGCTGCTCGTCGTCGGCGTATTGCTGCCGCTCGACCGCAGCGTCGCCCAGGCGCACGAGCGGCTCGTGAAGAAGCACAATGACCTCGCGTGGATGGAGGGCGTCGTGCCCGAGCTCGCCGCCTCGCCCCAGCCTCCCTCCGCTGCCGGAGAATCGCTGCTGGTGATCGTCGACCGCTCGGCGCGCGAGTCGGGCCTCGCCGGCTCGCTCGCCGGCAGCGAGCCCGCAGGACCGAAGGGACTGTCGCTGCGCCTGCAGAAGGCGCCCTTCGACGCGCTCATTGCCTGGCTCGCGCGCCTCGCGCAGCAGAACGGCATCCGCGTGGACTCGGCCACCATCGACAGCGCCGGCGCCCCGGGCCTGGTGAACGCCGCCGTCGTGCTGCACACGGGCTGAAGTGCCCCGCCCGCTCTCGATTGCGCTGCTCGCCGCGGCCGCCTTCGCGGTCATCCTGCTCTGGCGCCTGCCGGCCGCCTGGGTGGCGCCACGCAACGGAATCGTCGCCTGCACGAACCCCGACGGCTCGGTGTGGAGCGGATCGTGCGCTGCCCTCTCGATCGAGCGTATGCCCTTCGGCGAGGTCGCCTGGAATGTGGCGCCGTTGCGCCTCCTGACGGGCACGCTCGCCGCCCACGTCGTGCTCGCCCAGGGCCCGGTGACGGGAAGCGCCGACGTCGCCTACGGGCTGGGCGGAAGCGTCAGCCTCCGGGGCCTGGTCGCGGACCTCAAGCTCGACCCGCGCCAGCTCCCCCACGTGCCACCGCAGCTGCGCGGCAACGTGCACGCGGATCTCGCTCTCGTGCGCCTCGTGCACGGCCGCATTGCCGAGCTCAAGGGCCGCATCGAGGCGCACGATCTCACGCAGCGCACCGGTCATGTCACGCCGCTCGGCAGCTACGCCGTGAGCTTCCCCGGCGGCGGCACGGAGCCCGTCGGCATGCTCACCGACCTCGGCGGCCCGCTGGCCGTGCAGGGCAC
This sequence comes from Gammaproteobacteria bacterium, assembly GCA_030038875.1. Lineage (GTDB taxonomy): Bacteria > Pseudomonadota > Gammaproteobacteria > Steroidobacterales > Steroidobacteraceae > 13-2-20CM-66-19. The sequence continues at coordinate 1,803 of JASHQW010000142.1, forward strand.
GCTGCGCCTGACGAACCAGCCGGGCTACGTGCTCGAAGGTCAGGTCGCGCCGCGGGCCGGTGCGGCCCCGGAGCTCGTCGGCAGCGTCGAGTTTCTCGGCAGCCCCGATGGCGCCGGCCGCCGCCCGTTCAGCATCGCCGGGACCTTCTGACCCGTGCGCCGACCTTGCCACCGAGTGCTCGGCTGCTGAGGTGACAGGGGCAGATGCGCATCGAGCCCCGCCGCCGGGATCGCTAAAGCGCCTCGCGCAGCGCGCCGAGCAGCGGGAAGTAGAGAGCGGCGCGCACCGGCTGGGGACCTAAGCCCCGCGCGAGATCGCGATAGGCGGCGAGCTGCGCGCGATAGCGCTCGAGCTCCTGGTCGAGGAACTCATCGAGCCCCCCGCCTTCGTGCGCGCTCGTCTTGTAGTCGATCACCCAGCGCGTGCCCTGCTCGTCGATGAAGCAGCGATCGATCACGACACTGCGCAGCGTGCCACCGCTCAGGCCCGAGAGCTCCCACTCGCTGCGGGCCTCGCGATGGCGGCTGTCGAGGATCCAGCGCCCGCGCTCGTCGGCGAGCGTCTGCCTGAGCGCGGCGAGGACGCGCGCGCGCGCCTCGCCCCGCTCGGGCTCGGGGACGCCGGCGCGCGCGAGCTCCGCGAGCACCGCCCCGCTCTCATCCGCAATCGCCTCGGGCGGCGGCAGGCGCGTCTCCTGCGACAGGCGCGCGAGCCAGGCGTGCACCACGGTCCCGATATGCCGCTGCGTCTCGCCGACCCAGCTGAATTCGGTGG
>JASHQW010000143.1 GCA_030038875.1 Gammaproteobacteria bacterium
AGGCGGTCGATGAATTGCTCATCCCATGGCCGGTTGATGAGACCGGCGCGTCGTCCCTGCAGCTGGTGACTCATCCCACCGGTGCCCCAGATCTGCACGTTCAGGTCGGCATCGAAGCATTCGACCGCCTTGCGAATCGCCTTGCCGAGCTCGTAGCAGCGGCGGCCGGACGGGGGCGGATAGAGCACCACGTTGACCGGGAAGGGAATCACCCGCACCGGCCAGGCCGCCACCTGGCCGAAGAGCAGCGACAGCGGCACCGTCAGGCCGTGGTCGACGTCCATGCGGTTGACGATGGTGAGATCGAAATCCTGCTGGATCACCGCCTGGGCGATGTGGCAGGCGAGCTCGGCGTGTCCCTGCACGACGGGTACGGGCCGCGGGCCCCAACCCTCGTCCGCCGGAGCGAACTGCTCGGCGCAGCCGATAGCGAAGGTCGGCACGATGTCGAGACTGAAAGCCGTGGCGTGATCGTTGTAGGCGAGGAAGACCACGTCCGGCTTCTGCTGCGCGATCCAGCGCCGCGAGAACTCGTAGCCGGCGAACATCGGCGCCCAGTAGGCATCCTGCGCCTTGCCGTGATCGAGCGCGGCGCCGATCGCCGGCACATGCGAGGTCGTGACACCGGCGGTGATGCGGGCCATCTCAGCGGCTCCAGTAAAGACGCAGCGGGTTGTCGATGAGCAGCTGCCGCTGCAGCGTCGCCGTAGCCGCTGCCTTCGGGATGAAATCCACCAGCGCGCCGTCATCAGGCATGTGCGACTTGAGGTTCGGATGAGGCCAGTCCGTTCCCCACAGCACCCGGTCGGGGAAGGACTCGACGATCCGCCTGGCGAAAGGCACGACGTCGCCGTAGTCGGGGGGACCGGCCTTTGACAGCCGGTCGGGGCAGCTCACCTTCGACCAGATGTTGGGATGCTGGCGCATCAGCTTGACGAACAGCTCGAACTCCGGCCCGTCGACGGGCTTGCTCACGTCGGGTCGTCCCATGTGGTCCACGACCACCGTCGTCGGGAGCGAGGCGAAGAAATCATAGAGCTCGGGCAGCTCCGCGGCCTCGAAGTAGATGACCACGTGCCAGCCGCGCGGCGCGACGCGGCGCGCGATCTGCAGCAGCAGCTCGCGCGGCGTCGTATCAACCAGGCGCTTCACGAAATTGAAGCGCACGCCGCGAACGCCGGCCTCGCCGAGCGCCGCCAGCTCCCGCTCACTGACGCTCGCCGTCACCGTCGCAACCCCGCGCGCCCGCCCTTCGGCAGCCTCGAGCGCATCAACCAGGGCGCGGTTGTCGCTGCCGTGACAGGTGGCCTGAACGATGACATTGCGCTCGAACCCGAGGTAATCCCGCAGGCCGAAGAGCTTGCCGGCGGGCGCATCGCAGGGTGTGTAGCGGCGCTCCGGGGCGTAGGGAAACTGCGCCCCGGGTCCGAACACGTGACAGTGGGCGTCCACGGATCCCACCGGCGGCACGAACCGCGGCCGCCGGGGCGAGGGGTGAAACGCCAGCCAGTCCCGGTCGGTCGTGAAGGGGCCGGAGGCCGCGCTCGCCTGCCAGGCCGGATCGCCCGGACGGGTGATGGCTCGCGGATTCACTGACCCCTCGTTCTGAGCACGGCGTCGAGTCGCGGAAACACACGGCGGGCGTTCTTCTCGAAGATGCGCTCCTTCTCGGCGGCGGGCATGGCGAGCGCATCGATATAGCGCCGGGTGTCATCGAAGTAATGCCCCGTGCGCGGGTCGATGCCGCGCACGGCGCCCACCATCTCGGATCCGAAGAGGATGTTGTCGATGTCGATGACGCGCACCAACAGATCGATTCCCGGCTGGTGATAGACGCACGTGTCGAAGAACACGTTCTTCATCAGGTGCTGCTCGAGCGGCGGGCGCTTGAGCATGTCCGCGAGCCCCCGGTAGCGGCCCCAGTGATAGGGAACGGCCCCGCCGCCGTGCGGAATGATGAAGCGCAGGGTGGGGAAATCCCCGAACAGATTGCCCTCGATGAACTGCATGAACGCCGTCGTGTCGGCGTTGATGTAGTGCGCGCCAGTCGCGTGAAAGTTGGGATTGCACGAGGCGGAGACATGGATCATGGCCGGCACGTCGAGCTCGACCATCTTCTCGTAGAAGGGGTACCAGTGCCGGTCGGTGAGCGGCGGGGACGTCCAGTGACCGCCCGAGGGGTCCGGATTGAGGTTGCAGCCGACGAAACCGAGCTCGCGCACGCAGCGCTCGAGCTCGACGGTGGAGTTCGCGATCGGCACACCCGGCGACTGCGGCAACTGACACACCCCGAGGAAGTTCTCCGGGTAAAGGTCGACCACGCGCTTGATGAGATCGTTGTTCGCGCGCGTCCAGGCGCTCGAGGTCGCCTCGTTGCCGACGTGATGACCCATGGCTGAGGCGCGCGGCGAGAAGAGCGTGAGATCCGCACCGCGCTCGCGCTGCAGCCGCAGCTGGTTTTTCTCGATTGTCTCGCGAATCTCATCGTCCGAGATGGCGCCGGGCCGCGCTGCGGGAGCCGTCGGATCCTTGAGCGCGGCGAGCTGTGCGTCGCGGAATCTCTGATGCGCGGCGGGCGCCGTGGTGTAGTGGCCGTGACAGTCGATGATCATCGGCGCGCCTCCGCCACGACAGCGGTGACGGACGTCCGCCCAGGAGCGGCTGCGGGCGTTCGTGCGAGTATCCGATCGAGCATGCCGGTCAGTGCTTGCTCACTCAATGCCTCGGCGTGTCCGGCGGCCCACTGCTGCCGCTCGACGCTGCCACGGCTCATCCAGGGCTCGAGGCCCGCTTCCGCCACCGTCAGCGCCGCTTCGCGCATCTCCTCGGCACGCCGGCGACCGTGCTGCAGCGAGCGTGAAATCATGTAACGGGCGAGCTTGCGCCACTGGGTGCCGGGCAGGAGATCCTCGAGCGATGCGAGCACGGCCTCTTCGACGCCGTGACGCCGGGCCGTCAACAGCGACTCGGCGAGCAGCGCTTCCATGCCCTTGACGAGGACGCTGCGGCACATCTTCGCCGCCGAAGCCCCGCCGATGGCAGCCGAATACACCGCGGCGCCCGCGAAGCCGAGCGAGTGCGCCACCGGCAGGAAGGCGGCGGCCCGAGGGCCGCCGAGCCAGATGGGTGAGGCGATCCGTTTGGGCGCGATCGGCGACATCACCGCCGCCTCGACGTAGCAGCCGGCGGCCGCTTCGACCGTGTGCGCGGCCTGCACCCGGGTACGCGGCGATACGGAGTTGAGGTCGACGTAGAACGCGCCGCGCGCCAGCACGGGGGCCGCTTCCGCCGCGGCCGCATGGCACTCGCCCGCCGTGACTGCGCAAATGACCAGCGAGCTCTCGAGCACCGCATCCGCCATGGAGTGCGCCGCGCGCAGAAAGGTGAGTTCGCGCGCGGTCCGCTGCGGCTCGCTGCCCGCGACCGGAAAGAGGCGATCCCACGCGCAGAGCTCGATGCCGCCCGTACGGTGCAGATCGGTCGCCAGGGTCCGGCCGACTTCTCCGAGTCCGATGAGGGCAATCCGGCGCGGCACGGCCGTCATGGCTCCCGCCACGCACTTGCCGGGACGAAGACCTCGCCCTGCATGAGCTTGCGCGCCGTGCGCAGCAGCGCGGAACGGTTTACCGTGACCGCGCTGCCCTCGACGGTCACATCCATCTCCACGGTGAAGAAGCCGCTCGGATGCTCGATCTCGAGGCGCTGCGTCCCCGAGCGCGGTTTGAGCCCGGCAACCTGTGCGGCCACGGAGCCCGGTGTGACACAGGCGGTGGCGACGCTCACTGCGCCCAGCACTCCGATGGCCTCGTGCACGCGGTGCGGTATGAAGGTGCGGGTGTCAATGTTGCCGCCGTGCCGTGGCGGCGAGACGAGGCACATCTTGGGTACCGTCTTTCTCGCCACGTCGCCGAGGTTCATGCGCGGTCCGACAGCAAGGCGGATGCGCTCGATCCGGGCCGTAAGCGCGGCATCGCCCTCGAGCTCCTGCGGCGACTCATCGCCACGCTTGCCGAGATCGGCGGCACGCATCACGACGACCGGCATGCCATTGTCGATGCAGGTCACGTCGATCCCCTCGATGCGGTCGATGCTGGATCCGGTGGGGAACAGCTTCCCGCACGAGGAGCCGGCGACATCGAGGAAGTCGATCGAGATCGCCGCCGCACGTCCGGGGACGCCGTCGATGCGTGCGTCACCTTCGTATTCCACCGCGCCGCGGGGTGTCGGCACGTGCGCGACCGCGATGCTCCCCGTGTTGAGCATGTGGATGCGCACCGCTGTGGTGTCGCCCGCGACGCCCACCAGACCGTGCTCGATCGCCCAGGGACCGACGCCCGCCAGGATGTTGCCGCAGTTCTGCGAGTCGCTCACCTCCGCCTTGTCGACCGCGACCTGAAGAAACAGGTAGTCCACGTCCGCATCCGGGCGTTTGGACCGCCCGACGATCGCGACCTTGCTGGTGAGCGGGTGCGCGCCGCCCACGCCGTCGATCTGCCGGGGATCGGGCGAGCCCATGGCCGCAAGCAGCGCGCGGTCGCGCGCCGGCACGGATTGCGGCAGGTCACTCGCGTCAAAGTACAGTGCCTTGGACGTTCCGCCGCGCATGAGCGTGCTGGGAATGGCGTGCAGCATGTGCGTCTCACTCCGGCAGCGATTGTCTGCGGTAGACGAGGCCGCGTTGGGTGAGCTTGTCGCGCATATCGTAGATATCGAGTCCCAGCTCGCCCTTTTGCAGCCGCTCGCGCGTGCTCGCTTCCTTCGCCTCGCGGGCCTCGCTGGCCTTGAGCACGGCCGCCGCCTCGAGGCGTGGCACGATACACACGCCGTCGTCATCGGCGACCACCACGTCACCGGGACTGACGAGCCCGCCCGCGCAGACGACCGGAACGTTCACCGACCCCAGGGACTCCTTCACGGTCCCCTGCGCATGTACCGCCTTGGACCAGACCGGAAAGCGCATGCTGCTCAGCTCTAGGACGTCCCGCACGCCCGCATCGATGATGAGACCGCGCACGGCGCGCGCGGCGAGCGATGCGGCGAGGAGCTCGCCGAAGTAACCCGCGTCGGAGTAGGAGGTGGGCGCGACCACCAGCACGTCCCCCGCCTGACATTGCTCGACCGCAACGTGGATCATCCAGTTATCGGCCGGCGGCAGGCTCACCGTGACCGCAGCTCCCGCGATACGCGCTCCCGGATAGATGGGACGGAGCGCCGGACCCAGGAGCCCGCTACGACCCTGCGCCTCGTGGATCGTGGCGACGCCGTAGTGCGCGAGCGCATTCACCACCTCGGGATCGGCGCGACGAATATGCGTG
>JASHQW010000144.1 GCA_030038875.1 Gammaproteobacteria bacterium
CATCGGCGCGCTCAAGATCAACTGGGATCTGCCCTGGGCAAACCTGGTCTCCAACACCTCGTATTTTTCCCGCGATCAGCACTCGGTGTCCGATTACAGCCAGTGGATCAGCACGGTATTTCTTTTCAACCAGTACCCTCCGGCCGGAGACGTGAGCACCGCTTTCTTCACCGACCACCAGAATAATTTCACGGAGGAGATCCGCCTGAGCTCGCGCGATCCCGATGCGCACCTGCAGTGGACGGTCGGCGCGTTCTACCTGCACGCCAACGAGGACTCGACCGAGTTCATCAACAGCCCCGACGCCTGCTCGGTGCCGGGGTTCCCGTGCACCATGGGTGCGAACCTCGCCTACCTTCAGCCGCGCTTCAGCATGCTCGATAAGCAGACGGCCGTGTTCGGTGAGCTGAGTTACAAGCTCTCGAGCCTGTTCAAGCTCACGGCGGGCCTGCGCTACTCAGATCTCGAGTACACGGGCATCGTGCAGGAGACCCAGCAGGGCATCTTTGGCTCGACCAGCGTGAACAGCACGAACTCCGGGAGCGATAGACCCGTCACACCCCGCTTGGTGCTGAACTTCACCCCCGATCCCGACAGCCTCTACTACGCGAGTGCCGCGAAGGGCTTCCGCCCGGGCGGCATCAACACCACGCTTCCGCCCGCCTGTACCGTGGGCCTGCCGAGCCAGCCCACGACCTTCGCCTCGGATTCCCTGTGGCAGTACGAGCTTGGCTCCAAGGACACGCTGCTGGATCGGCGTCTGCAGGTGAGCGGTTCGCTCTACTACATCAAGTGGAAGAACATCCAGCAGTTCGTTTATCTCACCTGCGGTCTCGGCTTCGACTACAACCTCGGCGAGCTGACCGGCAAGGGCGGGGATCTCGAGATCGACTGGCGTGCGACGCCGGACTTCACGCTCGGCTTCATGGCCGCGTACACCGACTCGGCGTTCGACGGCCCGGTGGCCCTGACCGGGCCGACGATCACCTACCCGCTGGTCTCGAGCGGCGACCACCTGCAGGCGTCGCCCTGGAACATCGATCTGAGCGGCGAGTACGTCTGGAATGCGATCGAGCGCAAGCCCTATCTTCGGGTCGACTACCAGTTTGCGACCGCGCAGCATTCCCTCGTGCCGTACCTCGATCCGGCGAACGTGCCGAACGACGATCCGACGCTGCAGGGCCTGCCGCAGATCCGGATTCTCGACGTGCGCGCGGGACTGCGCTTCGGCGGCTACGACCTGTCGTTGTTCGTGCACAATGCGCTGAACTATCACACGCCGATCTTCACCTCGCGCGACCTGGCGACGACCGCGCTCAACGGCTACGACGCCTTGCCGCCCGCGCCCGCGGGCACGGCCGTGGACTTCGACACCAACTACTTCGCGCGCGGGCTGCCGCCGCGAACCTACGGCCTGACGGCGACTTACAAGTTCTGACATGGCGGCAGTCGTGCGTCGGGGCTGGTTGGCGCTCCTCCTGGTGGCAGCGCTCATGGTCTCCGCGAGTGGCGCGGCGTCGGCCGCAACGATGCAATGGCCGACGCGCGCCTGGCCCACGGCCTCCCCCGAGGCGGTGGGTCTTGATTCTGCCGCGCTGCAGGCGCTCTCGGGCGAGATCGCCGCCGGCCAGTACGGCTACGTCGACTCCATGCTGCTCATCCGTCACGGGCGAATCGCCTTCGAACAGCGCTACCCGCACGACTACCGCGCGCTGTTCGTCGGCAAGGGCGCACCCTGGATCTACAACTACTACGACCCGGACTGGCACCCCTTCTACAAAGGCACTCCACTTCATACCCTGCAGTCGGTCTCCAAGTCGGTAACCTCGGCGCTGGTCGGCATCGCCATCGAGCGCGGTGAGATTCCCGACGTCGACGTCGCCGTGATGCCGTACTTCGCAGCTTTCAAGGTCGCCCCCGACCCGCGCCGCGGTCGCATGCGGCTATGGGACGTCCTCACCATGACGACCGGGATCCAGTGGGACGAGTTCTCCGCGACCTACACCGACTCGCGCAACAACTGCGCACAGATGGAGGCCTCCAAGGACTGGATCCAGTACGTGCTCGATCAGCCGATGGCCGCGGAGCCGGGCGCGAGCTTCGTCTACAACAGCGGCGCCACCGAGCTGTTGGCGTACATCCTCAAGAAGGCCACCGGCAGGAACCCCGACGACTACGCCCGCGAGCACCTGTTCGGGCCGCTCGGCATCCGGGACTTCGCGTGGAAGCACACGCCGCTCGACCTGGCCGATACCGAAGGCGGGCTGTATCTCGCGCCGCGCGACCTCGCGAAGCTTGGGTTTCTGTTCCTGCACGGGGGCCTGTGGAACGGCAGGCAGGTCGTCCCCGCCGCCTGGGTCGAGCAGTCGACCCGCTGGAGCATCGATACCCACTGGCACGCGCCGGGGTACGGATTTCAGTGGTGGGCGCTCGCCGGCAAGAACGGTGCGGCGCCCGAGGCATATGCCGCCATCGGCTACGGCGGTCAGTACCTCATCGTGATCCCGTCGCTCGACTTGATCGCCGTGTTCACGGCGTGGAACATCTACGACTCACGCAGCCTCAGCATCAACGTGGCGCTGGAGCGCGTGCGGGCAATGGTGAAGAACTAGCGTTCGCCTCCATGCAGTTGCCACCCGCAGCGGCCCCCGCGCCGGCCGCAGCGCTGCTCCTTCTGCTCGCGACACCCGCCGTCGCGGCCGAGCCCTGCAAGCTCGGTCGCCTCGCGGAGCTCCCCGTCACCATGGAGGGTACGAGCCCGCTCGTGCATGCCGCAATCAACGGCAAGGACGCCCTCTTCGTCGCCGACAGCGGCGCGTTCTTCAGCACCCTGACGCCCGCGGGCGCGAAACAGTTCAACCTGCAGCTCGAGCCCGTGTGGGGCGTGCGGGTGGACGGCGTGGGCGGCTCGGCTCAGATGTGGTCCACGAAAGTGAAGACATTCACGATCTTCAACATGAACCTGCCGGATATTCCCTTCTACGTTTTGGGCAACGATATCGGATCCGGGGCGGTCGGGGTTCTCGGTCAGAACGTCTTCCGGCTAGGCGATGTCGACTACGACCTCGCGAACGGCGTGATCGGCATCCTGCGCACGCGCGGAGACTGCCGGAAAACTTCGCTGGCTTACTGGGCGAATGCACAGGGTCTCCCCTATTCCGAGATCGACATTGACTTTGCCACCGCGGAGAAGCCGCACACGATGGGCGTCGCCTATCTCAACGGCAGCAGGATTCGCGTCATGTTCGATACCGGCGCCTGGAGCTCACTCCTGAGTCTCGACGCCGCCAAGCATGCCGGCGTCACTCCCGAGAGCCCCGGCGTCGCGTCCGGAGGCATCACTGCGGGTGTCGGCCGGCGGCTGGTCCGCAGCTGGATCGCCCCGTTCGCGAGCTTCAAGATCGGAGATGAGGAGATTCGCAACACCCACTTGCGCTTCGGCGAGCACGAGCTGCGAGAGACCGACATGTTGATCGGCGCGGACTTCTTTCTCTCCCACCATGTTCTGGTCGCAAACAGCCAGCGCAAGCTCTATTTCACCTACAACGGCGGCCCGGTGTTCAATCTGACGACGACCCCGGCGGCGGCGCCGGCCGCCAACACTCAGGCGGCGGCGGACAACGCCGGGCCGGGCGCGCCGGCCGCGGCCAGCGCGACTCAGCCGGCACAGGAAGAGCACCTCGACGCGGCCGGATACGCGCGGCGCGGCAGCGCCTTCGCCTCGCGTCGCGACTATCCGCACGCGCTCGCCGACCTCAGCCGCGCGATCGAGCTCGACCCGACGCAGGCCGATTATTTCTATGAGCGCGGCCTCGCCTACCGGTCGCAGGAGCGCCCGGACAAGGCACTCGAGGACTTCAGCCAGGCGATCAAGCTCAGGCCCGGCGACGTGCCGGCGCTCGTGGCGCGCGCCGAGCTGCGCTCAGACCGGCACGACCCCGCCGACTCGATAAGCCCCGATCTCGATGCTGCCGACCACGCCGCTCCGAGGGAAGCGGACGTGCGCCTCCCGCTCGGTCGTCTCTACCAGCATGTCGGCAATTACCCGGCGGCGATCGTGCAGTACGACGACTGGATCGACTCCCACAACCGCGACGACGTCCAAATGCCGCTCGCACGCGAGTCGCGGTGCTGGGCACGGGCGCTCATCGGACAGGAACTCGACAAGGCGCTCGACGACTGCAACTTCGCGGTGCGCAAGCGCCCCCAGACGGCCGATTTCCTCGAGAGCCGCGGATTCGTCTACCTTCGCCAGGGCAGGTACGACAAAGCGGTCGCCGACTACGACGCGGGGCTCGCGCTCGATCCCAAGCTCCCCTGGGCGCTCTACGGGCGGGGACTCGCGAAGCAGCATCAGGGCCAAGCCGCCGCCGGCCAGGCCGACATCGCCGCGGCCATCGCGCTCTTCCCCAAGATCGCCGAGCAGGCTGCGAGCCACGGCATCGTGCCGTGACCCGCATGCCGCGCCGCTATTTGGTTGCGGTCCGGATCTTCTCCGCGGCCGTGACCATCTCGTGGACCTTCGCCATCGCGCCCTCGGCCGCCGTCTTGGCGCATACCGCGTCGCTCGGGGTGGCATTGGGATACTGGCGGCCGATCTCCTGGCAAGCCTGCTGTGCCGCATCCTTGACGCGCTGCTCGAACGCCAGCGCCCCGGTGTGCGTGGCAAGATCGAGGCCCTGCGCGGTCACTCCGTAGCTGAGCGTGATGTCCTGGATGGGCACACCGCTCGAGGTACGGCCGACCGTCTTCGCGGTCATGCTGCTGGTGATGACGCGCGTCGCCTCGACTTTCACCTCGGGGACCCCCTGACCTAAGGCCACGCCGGCGACCAGCGCCGCCGCCGCGGATACCGTAACGAGTTTGATGCTCATGATCTCTCTCCTCACCTTGTGGTTCGGCTCGCAGAATCAGCCGTGGGGCCGACCGCCTCAATACGTACTTGTGGAGGCTCTTTGCCTTTGCTGCGCCGCTCTCGTAGAATCCCCCGCCCCCGTGCGGCGTGCCTTCGGGCACCCCCGCGGGTGGAGGACAAATTTCCTTATCCGTCAATGATCTGAGGTTTCGATGCCGAGCGTGCGAGTGCGTGAGAACGAGTACTTCGATGCCGCCCTGCGGCGTTTCAAACGCGCCTGCGAGAAGGCCGGCATTCTCACCGAGCTGCGCCGCCGCGAGTTCTACGAAAAGCCGACGCAGGAGAGAAAGCGCAAGAAGGCGGCCGCCATCAAGCGCCACATGAAGCGCGTCTCCCGCGACGGCATGCGCAGCTCCCGCTGACGCGGCGGCTCACTACTCACCGCCCGCTCTGCCCGGCGATTACCGACAGTGACGGCCCTGACTGCGGCCGCACATCCATGGCGCTGAAAGATCGCATCACCGAAGATATGAAGACGGCGATGAAGGCCGGGGACAAGGAGCGCCTCGCCACCATCCGCCTGGCGCTCGCCGCCATCAAGCAGCGCGAAGTCGACGAGCGCATCACCCTCGACGACACGCAGGTGCTCGCCGTACTCGACAAGATGATCAAGCAGCGCCGCGAGGCCATCGCCCAGTTCCAGACCGGCGGGCGCGCCGATCTGGTCGCCAAGGAGACCGCCGAGATCGGCGTGCTGCAGGGCTACCTCCCCTCGCAGATGAGCGAGGCGGAGATCGACGAGCTCATCGCGCAGTCGATCGCCGCGGCCGGCGCAACCTCGCTCAAGGACATGGGTAAGGTCATGGCGCTCGTCAGACCTAAGGCCCAGGGGCGCGCCGACCTCGGCGCTGTGAGCGCACGGATCAAGCAGAAGCTCAGCTGATTCCTCTATAGTCTCGCCAGGGCGCGCGGCCTGAAGGGCGCCGCGCCCCCCAAGCAGTGGGACGCATTCCCCAGCATTTCATCGACGAGCTCATCGCCCGCGCCGACATCGTCGAGGTGATCGGCTCGCGCGTGCAGCTGAAGAAGTCGGGCCGCGAGTACAAGGCCTGCTGCCCGTTCCACAACGAGAAGACTCCCTCCTTCTGGGTGAGCCCGGACAAGCAGTTCTATCACTGCTTCGGCTGCGGCAAGCACGGCACGGTGCTCGGCTTCCTCATGGACTACGACCACCTCGCCTTTCCTGAAGCGGTCGAGGAGCTCGCCGGCCGCCTGGGCCTCGACGTGCCGCGCGAGGGAGGGCCCCAAGGCGCTGCGCCGCGAGCCGATGAGCCGCTCTACGAGCTCATGGCGCGGGTCGCGCGTTTCTACGTCGAATGCCTCGGGCGCGAGGCCCGCGCGCGCGACTACCTCGCCAGGCGCGGGCTGAGCTCCGAGACGCTCGAGCGCTTTCAGATCGGCTACGCGCCCGATTCCTGGAACGAAGTGCTGAGGCGCTTCGGCACGGACGACGCGCAGCGGCGCCGGCTCTCCGAGACCGGCCTCATCATCGAGCGCGAGCGCGGCCAGGCGCAGTTCAGCGAGCGCCACTACGATCGCTTCCGCGACCGCGTCATGTTCCCCATCCGCGACGCCCGCGGCCGCGTGATCGCCTTCGGCGGCCGCATCATCGACGCCGGCGAGCCCAAGTACCTGAACTCTCCCGAGACGGTGTTGTTTCACAAGGGGCGCGAGCTTTACGGTCTCTACGAGACGCGCCGCGCGCGCTCGAGCCTCAAGCGCCTCGTCATCGTCGAGGGCTACATGGACGCCGTGCGGCTGCATCAGGAGGGCATCGACTATGCGGTGGCGACGCTCGGCACCGCCACCACGGCCGAGCACTTCCGCCGCATCTTCCGCCTGGTGCCCGAGGTGGTGTTCGCCTTCGACGGCGACCGCGCCGGGCGTGCGGCGGCGTGGCGCGCGCTGCAGCAGGCCCTGCCCGAGGCCCGCGAGGGGCGCCAGATCCTCTTCCTGTTCCTGCCCGAAGGCCACGATCCCGACACGCTGGTGGCCGCCGAGGGGCGTGCGGCGTTCGAGCAGCGGCTCGGCCAGGCACTGCCCCTGTCCGAGTACCTGGTGCGCGAGCTCTCCGAGCAGGGCGATCTCAGCCACGCCGACGGGCGGGCACGCTTCGCCGAGAGCGCGCGGCCGCTCTACCAGAAGGTACCCGCGGGCGTTTATCGCGAGCTGCTTCTCGGACGGCTCGCGCAGGTCGTGGGCCTGCCGGCGGAGCG